>JBAUAY010001044.1:0-1633 GCA_049676235.1 Streptosporangiaceae bacterium | reverse complement strand
CTTTGGTCCCGGCGGCGCGCAACTCGGCGATCAGCGCGTCAACCGGCTCACGGCGTCGGCCGCTGACCGCGACGGTCGCGCCCTCCCGTGCCGCTGCCCGGGCGATGCCCGCGCCCAGCCCCGCCGTGCCGCCGCTGATCAGGACTACCTGGTTCCGCAGCAGGCTGGGTGGCCCGCCCGGCTCCAGGGCCTCGCCCATCTTCCCAGCCCTCTTCGCTGGCGCCGCCTTTCGTGGTCGCTTATCCTTCGCTCTTCGGTCGGGCGGCGGCCCTCCGGCTCGCGTCACCGGCCGACGGTCAGCAGCTCGCGCAGGTAAGCGGCGCTTTGCCGGACGTCAGTGACCGGGCCTTCGCCGCGGGGCTCCTCGGTGAGGATGGTGTCCTGCTCCAGGACGTACCAGCCGCCGTAGTCGCGGCCGCGCAGGTGGCTGACGATGGCGGCGAAGTCGACGTCGCCGCGGCCCAGCGGCCGGTACATGCCGCGCCCGACCCCTTCGGTGTAGGTCAGTCGGCCCGACCGGACCTGCGCTGCGATCTGGTCGTTGACGTCCTTGAAGTGAGTGTGCGCAATGCGGTCCGGGGCCTGCCTGGTCAGTTCGGCCGGGTCAGTGCCGCCGATCAGCAGGTGGCCGGTGTCCAGGCACAGCGAGATGGCCGAGCCTTCAAGCACGCGCTGGACCTCAGGGCCGCGTTCGATCATGGTGCCGACGTGCGGGTGCAGGACGGCTCGGACGCCGCGCGCGGCGGCCAGGCCGGTGAGCCGGTCGAGGTTGGTGAGCAGGGTCGTCCAGCCGGCCTCGTCCAGGTCGGGCCGGGTGTCGTAGCCGTCGCGGCCGGTGGCGGCGGACAGCACGAGGACACCGGCGCGGGCGGCGCCGTAGCTGTCGAGCAGGCGGCCGATCCCTGGTGCCGGGTCATGGCTAGGCTCGTGCAGGACGACGGGGGTGAAGCCGCCGACCGCGGCGAGGTGGCGGGAGGCCAGCAGGGCTGCCATCGCGGCGGGGTCGGCGGGGAGGAAGCCGTCTGGGCCGAACTCGGTGGCGGCCAGCCCGATCTGGGTCATCTCGTCTAGGACGCGTTCGGGCGCGAGCTGGTAGCCCCAGCCGACTACCTCGCATACACCCCAGGAGATGGGCGCTCCGGCGATGTTGTCAGCGGTGGTGGTCATGCGTGATCTCCTCAGGGTGGCGGTGGGTGCGCCAGGCGGGGTTGGCGACGGTCTGCGGTTCGCGGCCGGCGAGCACGTCGAGGACGCCGCGGGCGGCCGCGGTGAAGGTCGCCGCGGTGGCGCGCTCGCTCAGGCCCATCAGGTGCGGGGTGAGGACGACGTCGGGGTGGCGGTACAGCGGGTGGGGGCCGGGTGGCTCGGGGTCGAATACGTCGAGGCCGACCCCGGACAGCCGGCCGGTTGTGAGGGCCCGCCAGACGGCGTCGGTGTCGATGAGCCCGCCGCGGCTGCAGTTGACCAGGAACGCGCCCGGCTTGACCCGGGCCAGGAAGGCGTCGTCGACCAGGTGGCGGGTCTGGCCGGTCAGCGGGAGGTGCAAGGTGATGACGTCGCTGCGCGCGGCGAGGTCACCGAGGTCGCCGCAGCGCACGTCGGCGGGCGGCTCGCTGACCGGGTCGTAGGCCAG
>JBAUAY010001043.1:0-2690 GCA_049676235.1 Streptosporangiaceae bacterium | reverse complement strand
CCGCCGCACAGCCCGGCGGCGCCGAGCCCTCCGCCGCGCCGGCCGAGCTCGTAGCACAGGTGGACCGCGAGCCGGGCGCCGGAGGCGCCGATCGGGTGGCCGATGGCGATCGCGCCGCCGTTCACGTTCACCACGTCGGGGCCGACGCCCAGGTCGCGCATGGACTGGATGGCCACCACCGCGAACGCCTCGTTGATCTCGATCAGGTCCAGGTCGGACGGGGTCAGGCCGGCCTTGTCGAGAGCGAGTGAGATGGCGTGGGACGGCTGGGAATGCAGAGAGTTGTCCGGGCCCGCCACGTTGCCGTGCGCCCCGATCTCGGCGAGCACACGCACCCCGGCCCGTTCGGCTGCCTCTGCGGACATCACCACGACGGCGGCGGCGCCGTCGGAGATCTGCGAGGCCGTCCCGGCGGTGATCGTGCCGTCCTTTCCGAAGGCCGGCCGCAGCTTGGCCAGGGCCTCGACGGTGGTGCCTGGGCGGATGCCCTCGTCCTGCGTCACGGTCAGCGTCTCGCCGCCGCGCTGCGGGATGGGGACGCCGACGATCTCGGCGGCGAACAGGCCGTTCTTGGTGGCCGCGGCCGCGCGCTGGTGGGACATGGCCGCGAACTCGTCCTGCTGCTCGCGGGTGATGCCGAGCTCGCGCCCGCTGTTCTCGGTGGACTCGCCCATGGACAGGTGGTCGAAGGCGTCGGTCAGGCCGTCGAGGGCCATCGAGTCCTCGACGGTGACCGGGCCGTACTTGTAGCCGGCCCGTGAGTTCACCAGCAGGTGCGGCGCGCGGGTCATGGACTCCATCCCGCCGGCCACGATGACGTCGTACTCGCCCAGCCTGATCAGCTGCGAGGCGAGCGCGATGGCGTCCAGGCCGGACAGGCACACCTTGTTCACCGTCACCGCGGGGACGGTCATCGGTATGCCGGCTGCGACGGCGGCCTGCCGGGCGGTGATCTGGCCCGCGCCCGCCTGCAGCACCTGTCCCATGATCGCGTACTGGACCTGATCCGGGCGCAGGCCCGCGCGGTCCAGGGCCGCGGCGATCGCGACGCCGCCGAGTTCGCTGGCAGACTGGCTGGCGAGAGAACCGAGCAGGCGGCCTACCGGTGTCCTCGCCGCGCCGACAATGACCGGCTGACGTGGTTCGCTCATATCAGTAACGATACCTAGCCTGCTCCGGAAGGAAATATGGTGCTGCCGCTGCTCACCCGCATCGATCACGTCGGGATCGCCTGCCGGGACCTGGACCTGGCCATCGGGTTGTACCGGGCCACGTTCGGGCTGGAGGTAGTGAGCCTGGAGGTGAACCAGGAGCAGGGCGTTCGCGAGGCCATGCTGGCGGTCGGGCCGGGTGCAGGCACCGCCGGGGCCTACGAGCGGCCGGGCTACGTCCAGCTGCTCGAGCCGCTGGCCCCGGACACGCCGGTGGGCAAGTTCCTCGACCGCCGCGGCGAGGGGATCCACCATGTCGGCTACGGCGTCAGCGACATCAGCGCGGCCCTGGCCGCGATCGGCGGGACCCCCGGGGGTTCTGGGACTTCTGGGGGCGGCATCCGGCTGATCGACAAAAGGCCCAGGCACGGGTCCATGGGCGCGTCCATCGCCTTCCTGCATCCGGCCGATCTGGGGGGCGTATTGACCGAGCTCGTACAGTTGGTCAGCTCCCCGTGATGCGGCATACTGACACTAACGGGACTTACCCGGACGCATAGGATAGAGAACTCTGAAGGGTCCGCCAAACAACCCAAGAAAGAGTAGTCTGCCTGTCACCGGGCGAGAGTCGCACCCGCATGGCTGACACCCGCCGTTGAAATTCCGTCGCCTTCACGTCTAGCCAGGATTAGGCCACATGCAATCGGACATTGACGCCCAGCTGACCAACTTCTTCGAGGAAGCCCCGCCGCGCGAGTTCGCGACGGTCATGCGGGGCTACGACCGCCATCAGGTCGACGAGCACATCAGGCAGATCGAAGCCGAAGTGCGCACGCACCGCGAGCAATCCCAGACCATGCGGCAGCAGCTAACTGACGCGCACCGCCAGATCCAGGAGCAGGAACGCCCGACCTACTCCGGTCTCGGTGCCCGCATTGAGCAGCTGCTCAGGCTGGCCGAAGAACAGGCCACTGAGCTCGTCCAGGCGGCCAGGTCGGAAGCGAATGAGATCAAGGCTGCGGCCAAGGTCGACGCGGCGGAGTTGCGGGCCGGCGCCGAGAACGAAGCCTCTGAGTTGCGCGCAAACGCCAAGCGCGAGACTGACGATCTGCGCGGTGCCGCCGAGCGCGAGGCCGACTCGATCAGGACCACCGCCCAGCGCGAGGTCGATGAGCTGACCTCGATCACCGAGCGCGAGGTGGCCAAGCTCCGCGCCACCGCCGACCACGAGGTCGCGGATAAGCGGGCCGCGGCCGAGCGCGACATCGCCAAGCTGCGCACCAGCACCGAGCGCGAGGTGGCCCAGCTGAAGGCCACCGCCAAGCGCGAGCGGGACGAGATCCTCACCACCTCCAAGCGCCAGGCCGACGAGATGCGCAGCCAGGCGCAGCGGATCCTGGAGGAGAGCGAGGCCCAGCGGGCCCAGGCCGAGGCCGAGTTCGAGATCCAGCTCGCGGCGCGCCGGGAAGAAGCCGAGCGCCAGGAAGCCGAACGGCTCTCCGCCGCCCAGTCCGCCACGCAGAAGCTCGTCTCCGAAGC
>JBAUAY010001042.1:0-1830 GCA_049676235.1 Streptosporangiaceae bacterium | reverse complement strand
GGGCAGCGTTCGGCAATATCTAGAAGCCGGGCGCGCTGCTCGTCAGTGAGCTCACCCTCGAACTGCATCTCGCGTTCAATTTGGTCCAGCTGGCCGGTCCTCGTCTCGCAGCCCGCGCAGTCCGTAGCGTGGATGCGCCGATGACGCAGCCGCACCGTGATGTGGCGCAGCCGCCAGCCCTTACGGTCGGCGTACATGCGCACCGTGATGGCGGTGCAGGCGCCAAGCCCGGCTAGGAGCAAGTCGTAGGGGGTGGGACCACTGTCGGCACCGCCGACGGCGGCCGGCTCGTCGGCGACCAGCTGGTGGCCGCCGGCCGTAATGCGCTGACCGTACGGACGCGCGTCCGACTCAGTCACGACCACAACATCATGGAGGGCAGGCCTGGCTGGCGATGTCCCGCTGTCCGAGCCTTCAGGCGCGGGCAGGTAGCGCGCCGCCCACGCGGCAATGACGCTGGCCGCATAGGCGGCATCGGCGGGGCGGGTCAGCGCATGATCCGCGCCGTCCAGGCTGATGAAGGACTTGGGGTAGCGCGCCGCCTCGAAGATGACCCGGGCACTGCCGAAGCTCACAACCTCATCGTTCGGCGAGTGGATGACCAGTAGCGCCCGGCGCAATGTGGCGATGCGCTGGCGCTGTGCCTGTTGGCCGATCTCGCCCAGATCGGCCACCTGAGCGGCATCGGCGGGCGCGGCGAGGGTCACCACGGCGCGTGCCTCGGGCACCCGCGCGGCGATCGCCAAGACCGCTGCCCCGCCGAGTGAATGGCCGACGAGGATGCTCGGCGCGGCCATGGTGGAACGGAGCTGGGCGGCGGCGATAGCCAGGTCATCGACACTCAAACTGAACGTGGCGTCGGCCGGCTTCTCACCGGCGTGATGAGCACGAGCAAAATCCAGGCTGAGCACCGCCATGCTTACCTCGTTGAAGCTGCGCGCGATCTGGGCCGCGGTGAGACCTGCGTTACCGCCGCTGAAGCAGTGGGCGACCAGCACCACTGCCCGTGGCTTCCCGTCCGGCAGGTCCAGTCGCCCCGCCAGCCGGTCTCCGCGCGCACCGGCAAACGTGAGCGTCCGGGTCTCGGTCACAGTGACACCTTTCTTCGCACGGCAGCTGAGAAACGCTACGACGCTCCGGCAGGCAGCGGCACCACCGTTCCATCCTGTGGATGCCTGGACGCTGGCCGGCCATAGTACGCATTAACGTCGGGCGATCGGGAACGTTCGCGTGGTAGCAGCGGTCGCGGGCTTCCCGGAAAGGACTACGTCGATGGCCGACGATGAGCAGAGCACATCCGGTGTGGTCCCCGGCTCGGTCCAGGAATTCATCGATCAACTTCGGGCGATCACCGAGAGGATGGGGGACCTCGGCCGATTCGGCGGGCGCCTCCCATCGGTCCCCGGCGCACTGCCGCCGCCTGGCGCCTTTTCGGCGGCGCAGATGACCTCGATCGCCGACAGCATCGCCGCCCAGCGACGCAGCATAGAGGCGCTGAAGGCCCAGCTGTCCTCATACGACGAGCAGCTTGCGGTGCTGGAGCAGATCCTCGGCCCGCTCGGGGAGTGGAGCAGGACATGGGCCGATCTCGAACAGCGGCTGCTGAACATGAACCCCAGGCCGGAGGCCGGAAGGTAGGCCAGCGGTCAGCGGCGGCCCAATCTTTCCGAGACAGGGCGCGCAAATGAATAACACCCGCCGCAGTCTGCACGTGACTCCCACTCAGCGGGAACTAAGGTCACCGACCTGCTCACGGCGTCCACCACCTAATAGCCTGATGGTGTGGTTGTCGCACCGGAGGGCCGTCGGCTTCTCCGGCTGGAAAAAAGA
>JBAUAY010001041.1:0-1984 GCA_049676235.1 Streptosporangiaceae bacterium | reverse complement strand
GCCGAGGCCGATCTCGACGCACTGCTCGCCCGCGGCGACGTCGACGTGGTGTGCGTGTGTGTGCCAAGCGGCCTGCACGCCGAGATCGGCGTCCGCGCGGCCAAGGCGGGCAAGCACCTGGTGGTGGAGAAGCCGATCGATGTCGCCCTAGAGGCGGCCGACCGGCTCATCGAGGCGGCGCGCGCGGCCGGCGTGGCCCTGACGGTGATCTCACAGCACCGTTTCGATCCGGGCCTGATCGAGCTGAAACGCCTGATCGGCGAGGGGGCGCTGGGGCGCCTCGTGCTCGGCGAGGCCAGCACTAAGTGGTACCGGACGCAAGGCTACTACGACAGCGCCGGATGGCGCGGCAGCTGGGCCATGGACGGCGGGTCACTGATGAACCAGGGCGTCCACTACGTCGACCTGCTGCGCTGGTGCATGGGTCCGGTCACCGAGGTCACCGCGGTCTGCGCCACCCAGGCCCACCAGATCGAGGCCGAAGACACCGCGCTGGCCATCGTCAGGTTCGGCTCGGGCGCCGTCGGCACCATCCTGTCGAGCACGGCCGCCTTCCCCGGCTTCCCGCAGCGGCTGGAGATTACCGGCACCGAGGGCACCGTGATCGTCGAGGACGGCCAGATCGTCCGCCGCGGGTTCGGCGCCGGAGCGCGGGCCGACGGCGGCGACGGCAAGGACGGCGGCGACGGCAGGCTGCCGGGGACCGCGGCTGACCCGGCAGCGCTTGACGTCTCCGGTCACGCGGCGCAGATCGCCGACCTGCTGGCGGCGATCGACGAAGGGCGCGAGCCCGCCGTCAACGGGCAAGCCGGCCGCGACGCGCTTCAGATCGTCTGCGCTGTGTACGAGTCGGCTCGCTCCGGTCGTACCGTCATCTTGGGTTCATGACCGTCACGCTCAGCGGGTTCGCCGACGAGATCTCGCCCGACCCGCGCGAACAGCTCGCCACGCTGGCCGCCGAATCCATAGCGCACCTCGAGCTGCGCAGCGCGTGGTCGGTCAACGTGGCCGATTTCACCGGCGAGCAGCTCGCCGCGTTCCGGGCCGTGCTGGGCGACACCGGGGTCCGGGTCTCGGCGATCGGGTCGCCCATCGGGAAGATACCGCTCGACGCGCCGCTCGGTCCCGAGCTCGACCGGATGCGCCGGATCGCCGACATCGCCCGCGAGCTCGGCACTTCGATCGTCCGCGTGTTCTCGTTCTTCGTCCCGCCCGGCGAGCCGCCGGACCGGCACCGCGTGCAGGTCATCGACCGGATGGCCGCGCTGGCCGAGATCGCCGCCGAACGCGCCCTGGTCCTCGCCCACGAGAACGAGAAGGAGATCTTCGGCGACACCCCGGATCGGTGCGCGGACCTGATCACCTCGGTTGATTCACCCGCCCTGCGGGCGACGTTCGACGCGGCGAACTTCGTCCAGTGCGGCGTCAGGCCCTTTGATGAGGCATACGGCCTGCTCCGGCCGTACCTGGTCTACCTGCAGGTCAAGGACGCGGTCGCGGCGACGGGCGAGGTCGTGCCCGCCGGCCAGGGCGACGGACAGGTCCGCGAGACGCTGGCCGCGTTGCGGGACTCGGGCTTCGAGGGCTTCGTGTCGCTGGAGCCGCACCTGGCCCAGGCGGGCCGGTACGGCGGGTTCAGCGGTCCCGAAGGATTCACGCGGGCCTCGCAGTCTGTCAAATTGATCCTGAACGAGCTGGGTATCTCGTGGCGCTGAAACTGGCCCGTCCGCGCGGCTGACGCCCGCTTGGGCTAAGCCGGCCCGAACCCGCTCGCCTGCACGGTGTTGACTTGGACCAGGCGGGTACGACGCTCTTTCCGACCATCCGCGCTGAACCTCCAGGAGGCGTGCATGCCAACCCCATCAGCCACGACCGATGCCGACCTCGCGCTGGCCGCCGAACTCGGCCAGCAGCTGCGCGTGGACTCCGTCCGATCGAGCACATCGGCCGGCTCGGGGCATCCGACCTCCAGCATGTCCGCCGC
>JBAUAY010001040.1:0-1766 GCA_049676235.1 Streptosporangiaceae bacterium | reverse complement strand
GCGCCGCACTGGGCGCCGGACGCGCGCGGGCTGCTGACCGGCCTGCACCTGGGCACGTCGCGCGGGCATATCGCCCGGGCCGTGGCCGAGGGCATCGCCGCGTCGGTCGCGCTGCTGGTGTCCGCCGCCTGCGAGGACCTGGGCAGACCGCTGGCCTCGCTGCGGGTGGACGGCGGCCTGACCAGGTCCCGGCTGCTCATGCAGGCCCAGGCCGACCTGCTGCAGCGGCCGGTGGTCATCTGCCGTACGCCGGACGCCACGGCGCTGGGCGTGGCCGCGCTGGCGCGGCTGGGCACCGGCGACGCGGCCTCCGTCGGCGAGGCTCTGGGGGTGGCTGAGGTGGAAGCGATCGTGGAGCCGTCGATCACCGCGGATCAGGCGGCCGAACGTATCTCGGTTTTCCGTTCCGCCCTCGACCTCACGCTGGCCCGGCGATGACGCAAGCCCGGGCCGACGTGGTGGTCATCGGGGCCGGCGTGGTCGGCACCGCGATCGCCCGGACGCTGGCCCGGTACTCGCTGGATCTCGTGCTGGTCGACGCGGCGCCCGATGTCGGCACCGGCACGTCCAAGGCGAACACCGCGATCCTGCACACCGGGTTCGACGCCAAGCCTGGCACCCTGGAGAGCCGGTTGCTCAGCCGGGGCAGCACCCTGCTGCGTTCGTACGCCGAGGCGGCCGGCATCCCGGTGGAGCGCACCGGCGCGCTGCTCGTCGCCTGGACACCAGAACAGGCCGCGGCCCTGCCGGCCATCTCGGAGAACGCCCGGCGGAACGGGTACCTGGCCGTGCGGCCGCTGTGCCCCGACGAGCTATACGCCCGGGAACCGCGGCTGGGACCGGGCGCGCTCGGGGCGCTTGAAGTCCCGGACGAGAGCATCATCTGTCCCTGGACCACGCCGCTCGCCTTCGCGACCGAGGCGGCCGGCGCGGGCGTCCGGCTCGTGCTCGGGGCGGCCGTGACGGGCGTGGCTCTGGCCGACGGTTTCTATCAGCTCAGCACGACGCGCGGGCCGCTGCGGTGCCGGTGGGTGGTCAACGCGGCCGGGCTGGGCAGCGACGAGGTCGACCGGATGTTCGGCGGCGACGGGTTCACCATCCGGCCGCGGCGGGGCGAGCTCATCGTGTTCGACAAGCTGGCCCGGACGCTGATCCGCTCGATCCTGCTGCCGGTGCCGACGGAGCGGACCAAGGGGGTGCTGATCGCGCCCACGGTCTACGGGAACGTGCTGCTCGGTCCCACCGCGGAGGACGTTACTGACCGCTGCGACACCGCCACGACTGCCGCCGGGCTCGGCTCGCTGCTCACGGCCGGGCGGCGGATCCTGCCCGAGCTGGCGGAGGAGGAGATCACCTCGACCTACGCGGGGCTGCGGGCCGCGACCGAGCACCCGGACTACCAGATCCGGGTGGACGCGGAGCGGCGGTACGCGTGCGCGGGCGGCATCCGCTCTACCGGCCTGTCCGCCTCGCTCGGCATCGCGGAGCACGTCGTCGGGCAGCTGGGCGAGGCCGGGCTCGCGCTGCGGCCGCGCGCTGGCCGGCCGGTGCCGGTGATGCCGTACATCGGAGAGGCGGGCGTGCGGCCATACCAGGACGCCGCGCGGATCGCGGCCGACCCGGCGTACGGCCAGATCGTGTGCCACTGCGAGCGGGTCACCCGGGGCGAGATCAGGGACGCCATGGCCAGCCCGGTGCCGCCCGCCGACCTCGGCGGGCTGCGTCGCAGGACCCGGGCCATGAACGGGCGCTGCCAGGGCTTCTAC
>JBAUAY010001039.1:0-2350 GCA_049676235.1 Streptosporangiaceae bacterium | reverse complement strand
TCCCTTTGGAGCCGGCCGCCCTGCCGCCAGGTGCCGAACGCGTGACCGCCGGAGCCTCCCGGCCCGGCCGGGGCAAGACGGCGACGGGTGCCCGGCGCTGGCGGGGCCTGGCCAACGTGGGCCCGGTCGTGGGCGAGGCGATGCGGGGCAACGCGGTGCTGCGCGCGTTCTCCGGCTACATGGTGTTCTTCCTGGCCTTCTACCTGCGCTCCGCGCACTTCAGCGTGTCGCACAACTTCGCGCTCGGTGCCCTGGTGGCCGCGGCCGCGGCCGGCGGCCTGGCGGCGATGGCGATCGGCTCCCTGATCCGCGCCCGGGCCCCGGTGTTCATGCTGTTCGCCATGCTCACCCTGGCGCCGATCGTGACGGCGGTGTGCGCCTTTTTCTTCAGCCTGGAGGCGGCCATCACGGTGGCGTTTACCGCCGCGCTCGCCGCCGGGCTGGCCAAGCTGTCGCTCGACTCGACCGTGCAGCGCGAGATCGGCGAGGAGATCCGGTCGTCGGCGTTCGCGGTCTCCGAGACGCTGAACCAGGTGGCGAACGTCGCGGGCAGCCTGGTCGGCGTCCTGGTCTCGATACTGGACAACGGCCAGCTCGGCCTGGGCATCGCGGCCGGCTGCCTGACCGCCGCGCTGGTCACGATCGTCGCCCGGCGCAGACGGCGCATCCTCGCCCTGCGAACGAGCGAAGAACCTGTGCCGCCCCGGGCCCGCCCGCGGGCGGGTCCCCGCTAAGTCAGTGCTCGATTATTAGGGCTCGATCATTAGCGCTCGATCATTAGGGCTCGATGTCGTCGGCGACGGCGCGGAGCACGGCGGCGATCTTCTTCGCGTCGCGGGCATCCGGTTGCTTGCCGCGGCGGTAGGTCGTCGATACGTCGTCAAGCAGCTTGATCAGGTCCTCGACGAGCAGGATCATCTCGTCGGGCTTCTTGCGGGACTGCTTGGCGGCCGCGACGGTCGGCGGCGGCTCGAGAATCCGCACCTGGAGAGCCTGCGCACCGCGGCGCCCCTCGGCTACCCCGAACTCCACTCGCTGCCCTTGACGCAGCGCGGTCGTCCCGGAAGGCAGCGCCGTCGAATGCACGAATACCTCGCCGCCGTCGTCACGGGCGAGAAAACCATACCCCTTATCGGAGTCGTACCACTTGACCTTGCCGGTAGGCACGCGCACAGACCTCACGTCGAGAGAACTAAGGACAACCAGCGATCAGGCGACCGACAGGATGCTATGGGCATTTCTAAGGCTATCGGTCCGGGACGCCAGATCGCAGCTTCGTTATCGCGGCTTCCTGCCTTCGGCTGGCCCGGCCGGGCTGGCCGATCCTATGGACCGTCGGATTTTGCCTGGCCATCCGGCCTCTCCAGGTCCGTTCACCCCGCGACACACGGGACTTCCCGCGGTCGCTCAGGCCACGAGCCCGGGCAGCCAAACGGCCCGGGGAAAGACCCCCGGGCCGTTTGGGTGACTCAACTTCTGTGGATCAGAAGTCCATGTCACCGCCACCGCCGGGCGCGGCGGGGGGCGGGTTCTTCTCCGGCTTCTCCGCGATCACGGCCTCAGTGGTGAGGAACAGGCCCGCGATCGAAGCCGCGTTCTGCAGCGCCGACCTGGTGACCTTCGCGGGATCGATGATGCCGGCCTTGAACATGTCGACATACTCGCCGGTCGCGGCGTCCAGACCCTGACCAGCGGGCAGCGTCTTGACCTTCTCGACCACCACGCCGCCCTCGAGGCCGGCGTTCACCGCGATCTGCTTGAGCGGCTCTTCCAGCGCCCGGCGCACGATCTGCGTGCCGGTCGCCTCGTCGCCGGTCAGGTCGAGCTTCTCGAAGGCACTCCGGCCCGCCTGCAGCAGCGCGACGCCGCCACCGGGCACGACACCTTCCTCGACCGCGGCCTTGGCGTTGCGCACCGCGTCCTCGATGCGGTGCTTGCGCTCCTTCAGCTCGACCTCGGTGGACGCCCCCGCCTTGATGACGGCGACGCCGCCGGCCAGCTTGGCCAGCCGCTCCTGGAGCTTCTCGCGGTCATAGTCGGAGTCGGTGTTGTCGATCTCGGTACGGATCTGGTTGACCCGGCCAGAGATCTGGTCGGCGTCGCCAGCACCGTCGACGATCGTCGTCTCGTCCTTGGTGACCACGACCTTGCGGGCCCGGCCGAGCACGTCGAGGTCGACGTTGTCCAGCTTGAGGCCGACTTCCTCGCTGATGACCTGGCCACCGGTGAGGATGGCGATGTCACCCAGCATGGCCTTGCGACGGTCGCCGAAGCCAGGGGCCTTGACGGCCACCGACTTGAACAGGCCGCGCATCTTGTTCACGACCAGGGTCGCCAGGGCCTCGCCCTC
>JBAUAY010001038.1:0-5015 GCA_049676235.1 Streptosporangiaceae bacterium | reverse complement strand
CATCAGCGCAGCGCCCTCGGCGAGCTGGCCCAGGCCGATCAGCCCGCCGCCTTCGACCCAGGTGCCGATGGCCTGCATCTGCGGGTTCCGGCCGCGCGTCCGGCCCGTGCCGCCAAGCTGGCCCGCGTCGCCAGTAAAGCGGGGGGAGGGGACGTGTTCCTGGCGCGGCAGGCCAGGCAGGCACTGGTATAGCACGAGACCACGGGACCCGCCCGACCCGGGAAGGGCAGCCGGGCGGGTCCCGTGGCTGCATCGGGCTGCGGCGCGCAGGTCACCGGCGAGATTGACGGGGCCGGCCATCAGTCGGCCCAGGCCCGGGGCTCGCGGCGCGGCCGCGCAGAGCCCCCCGCTCAGGGAGCCCGGAGGCGGAACTTCGTCGCGTCAGGCGAAGGTGGCGTGGACGGGACCCGGATAGTGATGCATGGGACCGCCCGGGTTGTAGTAACGGGGGTAGAGCGGGCCGACCATGAGGGTTTCCCGGGCCGGGAGCAGCTCGGCGTGCTCCAGCTCGAGGTCCTGCGCCGTCACGGCAGGCGCAGCGGGCGTCATGGCAGGTGCAGCGGACATGGAGGCCTCCTTCGAGGTGGGGGTATCCGGCCCGGGCAGGCCGGCCCTGGAGGATCGTGCGGCGGGCTACCAGCCACGGAACTGGCCTTGCGTGGTCCAGAAGGCGGCGAGCCCCGTCAGGACCGCCAGGCCGGCCGCGGCGGCCAGGAGGCGGCGGGCGGGACGGCCGGCGGACCAACGACGGCCAAGGGCGGTGAGCCGCCGCGCCAGCCCGGTCACGATGTAGAGCGACCCGCCCAGGGGCAGGATGACCAGGGCGGCGCCGATCGCGTCGACCGCGGCCACCGGGTAGCGGTGCCCGGCAGCCGCGGCGGTCATGAGGTGGGCCTGCAGGCTGGCGGAGCGCCACAGCGCCCGGTTGACCGCGGGCAGGTGCAGCACGAGGTACCCGAGGCCGAACGTGAGTAGCGGGATGACGCACAGCACCCAGGTGGTCACCACGATCCGGGCGCGGAGCCGCAGGCCGGTGACGCGCGGGTCCCGGCGCCCCGCGGGCAGGGCGCTCTTCAGGATGGGGGCGACGCGGGCGAACAGATCCGGCACGCCGATCAGGTCGCTGAGGATGAAGTAGCCGTCGAAGCGGACGAACGGCATCAGCTGCTCCAGCATCTCCAGGTGCGTGAGCGCGATGACCAGGAGCAGGAGCTGGTCCGAGGTGGCCGCGTAGAGGCCGGCCAGGGCCAGCATGAAGACCAGGTTGAAGTACAGGCCGCCGAGGTCGGTGCGCAGTCGGCCGGCGCGGGACAGCCGGTAGGAGTCGGTGACATTGGTGAAGAACGCGGGCCAGACCAGGTAGATGCCGACCCCGATCTTGCCGGGCCGCGCGCCGCCGTACCGGCAGCCGGCCGCGTGCCCGCACTCGTGGAACATGGCGGAAACCACCGACAGGCCGAGTACCACCAGCAGGTCCACCGGGTCGCGCTCGGCCTGCCGGACCCCGGCGCCCAGCCCATGGACGGCGAACAGCCACCAGTCCACGGCCGTGACGCTGACCACTACGGCCACCACGACGGGCCACCGGAACAGCGGCGTCAGCAGCGTCCCGGCAGCGTTCACCGCGCGCTCGGGCAGCAGCGTGCCCCGCGCCCGCAGCGCGAGCAGCGGGTTGGCCTTCGGCGCGGCGGCCGGGGCCCCCTCGACGGCGACGATGCCCAGGGGCAGCAGCTTGGCGGTAATCAGATAGCGGACCTGGTCGGCGGTCAGGGACCGGCCCAGGTCGGCGCTGACCAGGCCGGCGATGGCGGCCGCGCCCCGGGAGCCGTTGATCCGGCAGGCCACCCCGTACAGCAGCGCCGACATCTGGATAACCTGGCCGTCGGCCCGCCGCACCAGCGACGGCGGCTGACTGTAACCGGAACCTTTGTACTCGCCGAGCAGCTCGACCCCGTCGGCCAGCCGGGGCACCTGGGCGGGCCCGGGCGCATCCGCGGGAGGCAAGACGGGTGCCGGCCGCCCGGCGGTCACGTTCCCTGCGACTGTGGTCACGGCTCTGCTCCTCCCTCGTATGCATGCTCACCACGGGATGCCGGGAACGGTCGGAGGGCCGCCCGGGTGGGCCGGGCGGCCCTCCTCACCTGCCGTACAGCCCCCTCGGGTACTGCACGGCAGGCTGCCGTGCGAGCCCGGGCGGCTGTTAGAAGAGGTTGATCGTGTTGCCGTTCAGGTTGCCGTCCAGGGCCCCGTTGCCGAGGTTGACCAGCCCGATGTTCCCGTTGCCGTCGTGGTTGCCGTTGCCGCTGCCGACCACCTGGGTGAAGCTGAAGCTGGGGCCGCTCGAATGGCCGTAACCGCCGCCGCACTTGTTCAGGGTTTCCCGGGCCGGGAGCAGCTCGGCGTGCTCGAGCTCAAGCTCCTGCATCGTGACAGTGGACATGAAGCCTCCTTCGGAGATGACCTCCCCGGGCCAGGCGGCCCGGGGTCCGCCCGCGTCCCCCCGGCCACACGACGGAGGCCTCCGGGATTGCCCGGCTGGGTGGCGCCGGGCCGCGGACCTGATGTACGCTTTTGACCGAACGTACTGTACGGTCATCACCGTACAGCATTATCCTTGGATAAGTCAATGCCGAGGACTCGCGGCTGAGCTCACCGGGGGGAGACGGGCTAGGTTGGTGATCATGACGGTGCACGCGACGGGGGACAGGCAAGACCCTCCCGCAGAGCAGCCACGCGCCGCCGCCGCGGCGGTGGAGCCCGCGCTCAACCCGCTGCAGCGCCTGATCCAGCAGCGGCTGCGCGAGCGGGGCTGGTCCTACGGCGAGGTCGCCAAGCGCGGCGGCATGCCCCGCTCCACCCTCTACACCCTCGCCACGACACGGAACCTGGCCCGGCCGCCGCGCCCCGCCACGATCGACGCGCTCGCCAAAGGCCTCGACGTGCCGGTCTCCGCCGTCCGCGCCGCCGCGGCCGAGTCCACCGGACCGCACTACTACGACGAGGCCCCCGCCGGGCAGGAGCATCCAGGCGACCGGGAGCGGGAACTCCTGATCGCCAGCATCGACGAGCTGACGGCCGAGGACCGGCGTCACGTGGCCGCGCTGGTCGAATCGCTGCGGAACAGGACCTCGCAGGAGCCGACAGACCCCTAGCACCGCCGCCGGCGCCGCAGAGACCTTCGCAGGCCGGGCCGCCGCGCCCGGCGGCCCGGGCGGGCCAGGAGCCTCCACCCCCGGCCCGCCTCCGCGGGCCACCCGCTACTCCGCCGGCCAGCCGGCGGGCACCCCCAGATGCCCGGCCAGCTCCCCGTAGGGACCCTCCGGCAGCACCAGGCGGGCAGCCCGCAAGATCGCCCGCGGATCCTCCCCGGGAGGCCGCAGCACGTATACCGCGCCATCACCCGGGCTGTGCGTCACCACCACCCGGTCATACTCGGCCAGGACAATCGGCCAGCTGGCGGGCAGCCCCAGCTGTCCGGCCAGCTCTCGGTAGAGATCCTCGGGCAGCACCAGGCGGGCGGCCCGCATGATCGCCCGCGGATCCTCCCCGGGAGGCCGCAGCACGTACACCGCGCCATCACCCGGGCTGTGCGTCACCACCACCCGGTCATAATCGGCCAGGACAACGCGAGCCTTCCCCGCGGCGCGCCGCCCGGAACCCGCCCCCTCACCGGGGGCAGCCGCGCGGAGCCGGGCCGCGGCCTGCCGGCGCCGGCGGCGGAGCACCAGCACCGGCTCGACGAGGAAAGCAGCCCCGATCAGCAGGCCAGCGGCCTCCAGCACCGTCTTCAGCCACCGCGGCATGCCAGCGTCGGCTGGCGCTCCCGTCCTGACCGGCGCGGGACGGTGCCCGCTGCCAGCCGGCGCAGACGGCGACGGCGGATACAGGCGGCCCGGGTTCGACGCGGGCGGTGACGGTGCCGCCGGCCGCGGGACCGTCAGCACGCTCCCGGGACGGATCACGTTCGGATCAGGGCCGATGACCCGCCGGTTGGCCGCGTAAAGAGCCGGCCAGCCGCCGCGCACGGCAAGCGCCGATGCGATCCCGGACAACATGTCACCAGCCACGACCCTGTAGCGGACCGGGGCCGTCTGACCCGGCAGCACCAGGACGACGCCTGGGTGAACGACGTCCGGATCGGAACCAATGAGCGGCCGGTTGGCCGCGTAAAGAGCCGGCCAGCCGCCGCGCACGGCGAACCGCGCGGCGATGCCGGACAACGTGTCACCAGGCTGTACGACATACCTCGCGGCGGGGCGCCTCCCCGTCACGAATGCCGCAGCGACGCTCAGCGTGCTGGCCAGGGTGACCTCAGTAGTACTACTCGCAATGCGGGTGTTCGCCGGGGCCGGTCGGACGGATCCCTTCACGCCGACCGCCACCAAGATGATCATCAGGATGCACCAGGCGAGCACCACGCACGCGGACTTCGTCCACATACGCACAGTGCTGTCACTTTCCTTCCAAGGAGATCAGCGCCGGACGCTGCAGGCCCGGACGCCGAAGGCACGAACCGTCAGGAAGGAAAGGACTTAAGCGGGCGACACCTCCGGCAGGTAAGAACGCCAGATCGGCGTCGCCGCGGCACGACGCGCCAGCCGCAGCAAGACCAGCATGAGCAGCGCGATCAGGGCAGCACCGACGCCACCCTGCACCCCGCCCCTGCTGCTCCCGCTGACACCGGTGCCAGAACCGCTCGTACCGTTCGCGCCGCCACCTGACCCGGCCGGCTGCCCGGCAACCGCCGGCATCAGCTCACCGCCGCTAGGCCCCACCGCCGGTGCCGGCAGTGACGGCAGGCCCGCGCCCAGCGCCGTGGGAGCGGCCGCTGATCCGCCTCCGGCCCCAAGCGACCACGGCGAACCCGAGACGCCACGGCCCGGTGGGCTCGGCGGACCAGAGGCCCCGCCCATAACCGGGCCGGTGACCGGCGCGGTGGCGAAGGTGGCCGCCGACGTGACCGGGGCCAGGACGCCGCCGAGAGTGCCGGTGACCGGGGCCAGGACGCCGCCGAG
>JBAUAY010001037.1:0-3818 GCA_049676235.1 Streptosporangiaceae bacterium | reverse complement strand
AGCTGATCGCGGGCCACGGGACAGCCGGCGACTTTGCGGGCGCGGCCCTCACCATCACGGCGGCGTGGGCCGCCGGCCGCGCGATCCGCGCGCGTCGCGTGGTGACCTCAGAACTTCAGCACACCTCCGCGCGGCTGGCAGCCGAGCGCGAAGACCGCGCGCGGCTAGCTGTCGCCGGGGAGCGCACGCGAATCGCGCGCGAGCTGCACGCGATGGTGGCGCACAGCGTCGCCGCGATGGTGGTCCAGTCCGAAGCGGCCCGCAGCCTGCTCGACCACGATCCCGCGCGAGCCGACACAGTGATGGGCGCGATCGAGGGCATCGGCCGCCAGACGCTCGCGGAGATGCGCCGCATCCTCGGCGTCCTGCGCCACGTCGGCCACATCGGCGAGCGCCATCCGCAGCCGGGGGTAGACCAGATCTATACGCTCATCCAGCGGGCGCGCGACCGTGGTCAGCCGGTCGAGCTGAGCGTTCACGGTGAGCCAGGAACGCTGCCCGCCGGGGTGGATCTCGGAATCTACCGGATCCTCGAGGAAGGCCTGCAAAGCGCCGGCCGGCAAGCCGTCGGCGTCATCCTGCGCTTCGGTACGGAAGACCTCGAGCTTTGTCTCACCGCACATTGCCGGGAGCCGAGTGGCTGGCCCACGGCCGCGATGCGCGAGCGGGTCGCGCTCTGCGGAGGGACACTGCACCCCGGCACCCGCGACGAGGATGGCTGGCGGTTCGTCGCGTGCTTGCCTGGCGGCCGGCAAGGAGCGCTCGCGTGACCGTGCGCGTCGTGATCGCCGACGACCAGCAACTGATCCGCGCCGGGTTCCGGATGATCCTCGCGGCCGAGCCCGACATCGAAGTGGTCGGCGAAGCCGCCACCGGCGCCGAAGCGGTCAGCCTGACCCGCGAGCTGCGACCGGACGTCGTGCTCATGGATATCCGCATGCCCGAGTTCGACGGCATCGAGGCTACCCGTCGCATCCTGGCCGAAAACCGCGAGCCCAGGACGAGCGTGCTGATCCTGACTACTTTCGACCTGGACGAGTACGTCTACGACGCCCTGCGCGCCGGAGCGAGCGGATTCTTGCTCAAAGACGTACCCGCCCACCAGCTGAGCGCAGGCATACGCACCGTCCGTGAGGGCGACGCGCTGCTGGCGCCCAGCATCACCCGCCGCCTGATCGAAGAGTTCGCCGCCGCCCGGACACCTGTGAGCACCGCACCCGGGTTCGGCGACATGACCCCCCGGGAACTCGAGGTCTTCCAGCTACTCGCAGGCGGGCTGACCAACGGCGAGATCGCGGCCCAGCTGATCGTAGGCGAGACGACGATCAAGACTCACGTCACGCGCATCCTGATGAAACTTGGGGTACGAGACCGTGTCCAGGCAGTCGTGCTCGCATACGAAACCGGAATCATCAGCCCAGGGCGCCGGCCGGCGAAATAGCCGATCGACGATTCTCTCGCCGCCGCGAGTTAGCCCAAGCCGATGTATGGAAAACCCCGCCGGTGCCCGGACGAGCAACGCCCGATACCCAGGTACCAACGGTGCCGACGTCGTGCCCGCTCCTGTGTTGGCTCACATGGGCATCACGCACGAGAGCCGTGCCTGGACAGATCTAAAGCACCGAGTCGGCAGGGCCTCCAGAGAAGCGCAGCCGACCTGCGGTCACTCTCGCTGATGGTCCTCATGATGGCCGCGCGATGCAAGGAAGCTCGACGAGTGCTGTGCACATCGAGCGGAGCGCGCACCCGGTTCCACGAGGTCGCGTTTCCGCAGGTCAGAGACACTATGTGGTCAGGGGCAGGGTCGAACTGCCGACCTTCCGCTTTTCAGGTTAACCGCGCTAAGCGCTGTGCCAACCTGCAAAAACGGACGTCACTGACAAGCGGAACCGCGCTAGGCGGAAGGTGCAACGTCCACGCTAGCAGGACCCAAAACACCCCGTCCACCAGGCAGGACAACGACCCCACCCAGGACCACCGCGACCGTCGTTGGCGTGATCATGGCCGCCACCCAGTCGGTGCGCGGCGGCGGCCGGTGCGAACTGTTCCCACACCTCGGGCTACCCGTCGCATTCCCGCAAGCCAGCGACCCTCTGGGGAGCGTCGCCAACTGGCCCGCCAGATCACCCCGCAATAAGCGCAACGGCACGCGCGCGTAGCCGATATGGCGCGGCCGCCCGACTCGATGCCAGCGGCCTGAACGGATACAGAACTGATTGTTCTGTTTGGCCCTGACGATCAGGTGATCCGGAGCCATGACCTGCCCTTCACACCGGTCCGTACGTTCGCCCGGCCTGCGATTCGACGCTCGGCGATACCGATGGGCGGGCCACGCTGCCGATCTTCTGCGCCGCCCTGCGTGTGCACTGCGTCCGTCGGCGCAAGTCGCGCAACGTGGCCGCCTTCGACCCTAGCTCGTGGCCATGAGGCACCATCTGGCGTTGGCCGGCATGAGTTTCGCCGGTGCCGGATTGACCAGCGATCCGGCCGCGTGTACGCGCGGTCGCCCGGCCCTGCATCGTGCCGGTGCCGGTGCCCTGCTCGATCACGTGCGGACCGATCCCGCGCTCGCGCAGCTCCGCCCCTAGCGTCACGACCTGGAGGGCACAGGGGCCTGCGTCGTCTCCCGCCCGTCGCGGATACACGATTCGCGGCTTCTCCTCCTTAGGTCGTAGCCCGTCATCTACGTTCCCCCGCCGGGCTGATGAGACGGCACCTTTCTGCGTGCAGCATCGGTAAAAACAAGCCGGACACGAAGGCGGATTGACCTATGACTGCCGTTTCAGCACTTCTGCTGGCCCTGATTACCGGTTGGATGGTGCCCGCGGCCCGGCTGGCCATGGCGGCGTTCCTCGGCCCTTGGCTGGTCGCACTGATTTACCAGACCGCGGACATCGGTCTCGGCTATGCCGTCAGCCCGCCGCAGACGGTGACCCAGTTCCCGCGGGTAATCGGGTACGTGGTGGTGACCGCCGTCATCCTGGCGCTCGGCCTGATCCTTTCCGCGCTCATCGGCGAGCGGCGGTCCCGCGTTGTTCCTGGTACAGGCAGGCGAACCGCGCGGGAAATGGTCACGCGCGCCGCCCTGACGGGAACGGTCGTGGTGGCTGCGTTGATCGTCCTGGACATCGCCGACCACGCGGTACTGGTATGGCCGGAATCGACAGCTCACCACACGACCAACCCGAGTCCGCCACTGTTCGGGATACTGTCCATCGCACTGTGCCTGATCGGCATCGCCGTCCTGGGGACGCCGGCGCTGCGGCGCCGGGCCGCTGCGCGGCTGGGCGATCAGGGAACGCGGACGGCCGGGTAATGCCTGACGGGGGCGCCGGAGGTAAACCCGGCCAGCCCGGATCAGGGGTTAGCCCGGACGAACCCGGTCTCGTAGGCCAGGACGACTGCCTGCACTCGGTCCCGCAGTTTCAGCTTGGCCAGGACGTGCCCCATGTGAGTCTTGACGGTGCTTTCCTCCACGACAAGCCGTTCGGCGATCTCGGCATTCGACAAGCCCTCGGCGACCAGCCTGAGCACGTCGAGTTCCCGGCCAGTCAGCTCGCTGAGTATCGCGGGCACCGCGCGCGCGGGCCGGACGGCGCTAGCGAAGCGGCCGATCAGACGCCGGGTGGTGAGCGGGTCGATAAGCGCGCCTCCAGCGACGATAGCACGAACCGCCTCGATGAGCTGCGACTGCGGCGAGTCCTTGAGGAGGAACCCGCTCGCCCCGCACTGCAGCGCCCGGTAGATGTACTCGTCGTCGTCGAAGGTGGTCAGCATCAGCACGCTGGTGGCCCGGGACGCCTGGAGGATCCGCCTGG
>JBAUAY010001036.1:0-3106 GCA_049676235.1 Streptosporangiaceae bacterium | reverse complement strand
CCCTCTCACACGGCAGTCCGGACCCGTGCGGCGCTGACGTCGGGGATCGACTGGATCCGGCATTACGGCGAGCGTAGGGGAGTGTCCGCCGGCCCGGTCGGCGAGTGGACGTACTTGCACCGCCGGGCCCTGCGCATCGCAGCGGTTGCCCTCGTCGCCTTGATCTTCGTCTTCGTGGGCGAGGCCACGGCGCTGCTCGTGGTGGTACTAGTCATCGTGTTGCTCGTGCTGCTTGGACTAATCGAGCTGATCGCGCGGCCGGCCGAGCCGCCCGTGCCGTCCGCGACGACGGGTCCCGCTGAGAGCGGCTGAGCCCTGCCTCTGAGCGGCGGGCCTTACCGCGGTCGGATGTGAGAACTGGGCCGGGTGTCAACTGCGCGTGTCACCCCTCGCGAATGAGCCGGGACCTGTGAGCGTCCGCCATACTAAGACGTGTGGATCCGGGTGAGCGGGTAAGACGCGCGGCGACCAGGCGGTTCGCCGATCAAATCGAGTCGATGGCGCAGGGGGTTGCGCAGCGCGTGATCGAGCTCGTCGTCGAGCTGCTGGATGTAAACGCGCTGATCGACCGGATTGACCTGAATGCCGTGCTGGCGCGGGTAGATCTGAATCAGGTACTCGACCGGGTGGACCTAAATCAGGTACTCGACCGGGTGGACCTGAATCAGGTACTCGACCGGGTGGATATGGACAAGCTCATGGCCAAGGTCGACATCAACGAGATCGCTGGCCGCATCGATATCGAGGCGCTGGTGAAGAACACCGATCTCGGCGCGCTCATGGCCAGCTCCTCAAGCACAATGGTCACCGAGGCCGTCGACCTGGGACGAAGCCACGCTGTCAGCATGGACGACACCCTCGCGCGCTGGGTGAGCCGGCTTCGGCGTAACCACACCGGACGAGTTGGCCCGCCCGAGTTGCTGGGTGCCCAGGAGGAGCCATGACACCCCCCGCCAGCGTTGGCTTGCCGGAACCCACGCCCCGCGACAGCGGTACTCCAGCACTCGCAACGCCCGCAGCACTTGCAGCACCCGCAGTACCCGCGCCGCTCAGTGTCCCGCAACACCTGCGCGGCCACTACGCCGGGTTCGCCTCGCGTTTCATCGCGTTCGCATCCGACTGCGTCCTGAGCATCGCGGTGTTCGAGATTGCCCTCGCCGCCGCCTCGTTCGCCGCCAGCGTGCTAACCGGAACCTCCATCCACTGGAGCAGGGCCAACCTGTGGGTGATAATCGCCTTCTTCGCCTGGGAGTTCTTCTACTACGCCTACTTCTGGACGGCGAGCGGCAAAACGCCCGGCATGACGCTGCTCGGCGTGCAGGTCGTCGGCCGGGACGGCAGCCACGTGGGCACCCGGCGCGGGCTCGTGCGAACGCTGGCGTTTCCGCTGAGCTTCCTCCTGCTGGGGCTGGGCTTCGTTGGCATCCTGTTCGGGCGTGATCGCCGTGCGCTGCACGACTCCATCGCCGACACCGCTGTGGTCTACACGTGGGACGCGCGGGCGGCGCGGCTTCGGTTCCTCGCCCGCGAGGGTAACGGCAGGCGGTCGTTAGCCGCATACGCGAACCGGACGGCTCCAGAGCCAGCTCGTGTTGGCGCCGCGGTGAGGAGATTACGGGGCGGGACGGCTGGACGTTAGGTCGCCACCATCCCTGGCGGGTGACGCGGCCCGACGGCAGGAATGCGACGGTGGCAGCGAAGCGGCAAGCACTGACCGGGGCGCTCGCCGCACGACCGAAAGGAGCCGATCATGACAATGCCTGCTAAGGCCGAGATCGATAGCGCCACCAGAGACGCGCTGGCCGGCCTGGCGGTAGGCGACCTAGAGGTCTTGGAGGAGCTGCTGGAACTCCGGGAGGCCGAGCAGCAGAAGACCGGACTGGACGCCCGGACCTTCGCCTTGGTCAAGATCGCCGCCCTGGTCGCTCTCGATGCGCCTCCGGCCTCGTATCTCTGGCAGGTAGCCAACGCGCTGGATGCTGGCGCTACGGCGGAAGACCTTATCGGCGTGCTCCGTGCGGTCGCGCCGCAAGTTGGCGGGCCCAGGGTGGTGGCCGCCGCGCCGGAGATCATGGTTGCGCTGGGGCTGGCACTGCCGGAAGGGCAATAAGACCGGCCGAGATTGTTGCCCCCAGCCGTCGGCCGCCGGCCGCGGTTGGGGGCAACTATCGTTAGCGCTAGACCGGCTGAACCGCGTCAGACCTGGGGATAATGCGCCGCGCGGAGCGCTAGGAGCGACGCCTCGAAGGCGGCCAGCCGACTCCGAACCAGCTCCTCCTGCGGAACGCTGGCCACCCTGCTCGCGTGCTCGCTGTCCATCGCGGCGCGAGCAGCCTGCAGCGTAGCGAGCACATCCGCCACGCGAACACGGTCCTCCTCATCTGCCGCTTCCTCGCGCAGCCTGTACAGGGCCCGCGTGAGGTCATCCGCGCGGCGCTGGATGTCAGACCAGTAGGCATCGGCTGTCCCGTCACCGGCGGTCAGGCCGTGGGCGTCGGCGATCCTCATGGCGTCAAGTAGCGCCGAGCCCTCCGCGTAAACGTCGATGATCTTCGTACGCCAGTCGGCTGCCGTCGCGGCGCGTCGGCGCGCCGAGCGGACGACCAAGGCGGTCGCACCGATGAGGACGACCAGGCCAATGACGATCCATATCCATATTGGCGGGGAACCCGACCCGTTCGGTGGTGCCGTCGCACTGGCACTTGGCTGCACCACAGGTGCGGGTGCGGCCGAGCTGGCCGCCGCCGTTGCAGTTGCAGTTACAGTTACGGACGGGGCGGAGGGGCTCGAGCTTATGACAGCCGAGGAACTGGCCGTCCGGCTGGCGATCGCGCTACTGATGCTGCTACCGATGCTGGAGCTACATGCCGTCGCCATGCCCGCTGCGCAGAGAAGCGTCGCGGCAAGGAGCAGGTTTCCCGTCAGCCGCCGCATAGATGGTCCTTTCCCGCACTTGTAGTCCACGGCCAGCCCTTTTGACGCAGGCCAGGTCAGCGCTCTGCGTTCAGCTTGGCCAGTCCGCACTCGCGCCGCGTCACCTCGAACGGATGAATGTGGCTCGTGCCGGTATCCAGGCCCGGCCAGCCGCGATGATCATCACCGCGGC
>JBAUAY010001035.1:0-3999 GCA_049676235.1 Streptosporangiaceae bacterium | reverse complement strand
TGCTTACCCAACGGGCCCGGGCCGTGGTCCCCAGCTTCGCGGTCACGCAGGACAACGCGCCCGCCGTGGCGGCCATCTGCCGGGCGCTCGACGGCATGCCGCTGGCCATCGAGCTGGCCGCGGCCCGCCTGCGCACCATGGACCCCGAGCAGGTCGCGGCCCGACTGGATGACCGGTTCCGGCTGCTCACCGGCGGCAGCCGCACCGCATTGCCCCGGCACCAGACGCTGCGCGCCGTGGTGGACTGGAGCTGGGACCTGCTCGACGAGGCCGAGCGCGCGCTCTGGCGCCGGTTCTCGGTCTTCGCCGGCGGCGCGACCCTGGAGGAAGCCGAGCAGGTCTGCGCCGACCCCGCGATCAGCCCCGCTGGCCTTCGCCCGGACCAGATCCTGGACCTGCTGACCGTGCTCGCGGACAAGTCACTGCTGACCGTGCGGCACGGACCGGACGGCTCCAAAGAGCCGAGGTACCGAATGCTGGAGATCATCAGGGCCTACGGCCAGGAGCGGCTGGCCGAGGCGGGGGAGCGAGACGAGCTGCGCGCGGCGCACGCGCGCTACTTCACCGGGCTCGCCGAGGCGAGCCAGGACCACCTGCTCGGCGCCCAGCAGCTGGACTGGCTGCGCCGGCTCGCCGCCGACCAGGATAACCTGCACGCGGCCATCCGCGGCGCGGTCACCGCCGGCGACGCCGGGACCGCCGTGCGACTAGCCGCCGCGCTCGGCTGGTACTGGTCGTTGCGCAGCATGAAGATCGAGGGAGCCGAGCTGATCGCCGACGCCCTCGGAGTCCCCGGCGCCACGGAAACGAAGGACACCGAACGGCTGGCCGTGGCCTACGCGATGGGCGCGCTGCTCGCCGCCGACACGCCGCTGCACGAGACCGGCCTTGACTGGCTCCGCCGGGCCGCCGAACTCGCCGCCCGAATACCGGCCCCGGTCAGCCCGATGACGCCGCTGATCGGCCCGCTCAGCCGCCTGTTCGGGGCGCCCGACCCGGCGCAGGACCCGGTGCGCCCCGAGATCTTCGACGACGTCGCCGGTGACCCGCATCCGTGGGTGAGCGCGATAGCCCGGATCCTGCGCGCCCATGCCGCGCTCAACCTGGGCGGGCACCACGCCCAGGCGGAAGCGGATTTCCTGGCCGCGGCCGGCATCCTGGCCACGATCGGGGAACGGTGGGGCCAGGCAGTCGCGCTCGGCGGCGTGGCCATGCTGGAAGGATGGCGGGGCGAGCACGCCGCCGCGGTCGGCCACTACCGGCAGGCCAGGGAATTCGCCGCCGTGTTCGGCAGCACGGAAGACGAGGTGCTGTTCCGCCTGTTCATGGTGCGCGAACTGTGGCTGCTGGGTGAGCATGAGGCGGCCCGGGCCGAGCTGGCGCGGGCGAGGCCCGACGCCGAGCGTCTCGGCCTGCCCGAGGTCGTCGCCTTCGCCGCCTACACCGCCGGCGACCTGGCCCGCCTGGACGGCGAGCCCGAGGCCGCTCGCGAAGCCCTGGTCCGCGCCATCCAGCTGGCCAGCCCGCCGAACGTGTCCCAGCAGATTCGCGCCGTGGCCGCCACCGGGCTCGGTTACCTGGCCGGCGCGGACGGCGACCTGGACGCGGCCCGCGACTGGCACGCCCAGGCGCTGGCCGCCGCACGGTCCTCGGCCGACGCGCCGGTTATCTCCGAAGCTCTGACCGGGCTGGCCGATCTGGCGCTGCGCGAAGCCGATCCGGAGCGCGCCGCCGAGCTGATCGGAGCGAGCGTGGCGATCCGGGGCACCGAGGACCGTTCGGTCATAGACGAGAAAAGGGTCGCGGACGAGGCCCGGTCCGTGCTCGGCGAGGCCGGCTACGGCGCCGCCTACCAACGCGGCCAGTGTGCCACTCTGGACACACTGGCCGCGCTGGTCCCGCTCATACCCGGCGCTTGAACGCTCGCACCGCGAGCGGGGCGAACACGATCGTGAACGCCGCCGCCCACAGCAGCGACTCGATCACCGGCCTGGCCGCCGGGCCGGACACCATGAGCCCGCGCATGGCGTCGGAGATCACCGAGACCGGGTTGGCCTTCGACCAGGCCTGCAGCCAGCCCGGCATCGACATGGTAGGGACGAACGCGTCGCTGGTGAACGTGAGCGGGAACAGCACCACGAAGCCGAAGATCTGCACCTTCTCCGGGCTGGCCGCCAGCATCGAGACCAGTACCAGCGCCCAGGAGATGGCCAGCGTGCACACCAGTACCAGGCCGAACGCGGCCAGCACGCCGAACGGCCCCGTGCCGACCCGGAAGCCCAGGATGGTGCCGATCACCAGCAGCATGACGAGGGCCCAGGTCTGCTTGGCCAGGTCGGCCAGGATCCGGCCGGACAGCGGGGCGAAGCGGGCGATCGGCAGCGAGCGCAGCCGGTCGAAGAACCCCTTCTCCAGGTCAGTGGACAGTCCGGTAGCCGTGTTCAGCGTGGTGAACAGCGAGTTCTGCACCATGATGCCGGGCAGCGCGAACATCAGGTATGCGTGCGGCGAGCCCCCGATGGCGCCGCCGAACACGAAGGTGAAGAGCAGCAGGAACATCACCGGCTGGATGCTGAAGTCGATCAGCTCGGCCGGGTTGTGCTTGATCTGCACCAGCGTCCGCCAGCTCAGCGAGAACGTCTGCCGCAACCCCTCGAGCGGGCCGACCCGCGGCGCCAGGGTCCCGGTATTGTCCGAAACCGTACTATCCACAACGGTGCTTACCGTGGTCATGCCGCGCTCCCTTCGAGCTCTTCGGTCCGGTGGCCGGTCAGCGACAGGAACACCTCGTCGAGGCTGGACCCGCGCAGGGTGAGCTCGGCCACCGTGACGCCCAGGTCGTCGAGCCGCCGCACCACGGCGGGCATCACGTCCTCCGCGCTCACCGGGACGGTCACCGTGGTGTTGCGGACCTCGGGTTCGGTGCGGGTGAACCCGGCCACCACCGCCAGCACGGTCGGCAGGTCGGCCGGGCTGGCCGGCCGCACCGCGAGGGTCAGCGCGCCGGTGCGGGCCTTGAGTTCGGTCGGAGTCCCGGTCGCGATGACCGTACCGTGGTCGATGACCGCGATCTCGCTGGCTAGCAGGTCGGCTTCCTCCAGGTACTGGGTGGTGAGCAGCACCGTGACCCCGGTCGCGGTCAGGCCGCGCACGACGTCCCACATCTCGTTGCGGCTAAGCGGGTCGAGCCCGGTCGTCGGCTCGTCCAGATAGAGCACCCGTGGCCTGCTGACCAGGCTGGCGGCCAGGTCCAGGCGCCGGCGCATGCCGCCGGAGTACGTCTTGGTCGCCCGGTCGGCGGCGTCGGTGAGCCGGAAGGAGGCCAGCAGGTCCCGCGCCCGGCTCCGGGCCGCCGGCCGCGACTGGCCGGTCAGCCGCCCGATGAGGATGAGGTTTTCCAGGCCCGTGAGCGTCTCGTCCACCGACGCGTACTGTCCGGTCAGCCCGGTGAGCTGCCGGACCTGGTGCGCGTGGCTCACCACGTCGTGGCCGCATACCGCGGCGTGCCCGCCATCCGGCCTTACCAGCGTGGCGAGGATCCGGACCGCGGTCGTCTTGCCCGCGCCGTTCGGGCCCAGCAGGCCGAACACCGAGCCGGTGCGGACCGCGAGGTCGATCCCGTCCAGCGCCCGAGTCTCCCCGAACCGCTTGACCAGCCCTTCAGTAATTATTGAGTACGTCATGCTGCCATGCTGGGACCAGCCGCTGACACCTAACCCAGATCCCGCTGACGCTCCCTGACATCCCGCTGACACCACGACCCCGGCCACCCAGGTAACGGCGGCCGAGCATACGTGCCGCCATGTCATAGGGCGCGGGACCAGTTCTGGCCGACCAGGTCCTGGCCGAAGCTGTGGTGGCGGTTCTCGTCGTCCAGGGTGAAGCCGGCTCGCTGGTAAATGCGCCTGGCGTCGCCGAGGACGTCGTTGGTCCACAGGGTGATGTGGGAGTACCCGGCCTGGCGGGCGAAATGAAGCACCTCCTCGACCAGTCGGGCGC
>JBAUAY010001034.1:0-4927 GCA_049676235.1 Streptosporangiaceae bacterium | reverse complement strand
CCCTGCGAAGCCGGTTCAGGTAAACGAGGACGGCCGGAGGAGGGCAACGTGGCATCCCGCTCGATGACCAAAGGCGCCAAGTCGCGCGAACGTATTCTCGAAGCAGTGATCGAGGCCGTGGCCGCGCATGGCCTGGCTGACCTTTCCGTCGCCGACATCGGCGCGGCGGCGGGTATGAGCGCCGGCCACGTCATGTACTACTTCGCCACCAAGGACACGCTGTTCGTCGAAGCGCTGCGGTACAGCGAAGGACTCCTCGACAACGACCGCGCAAGACTGCTCAGCCGCACGGGCATCCCTGCGAAGCTCCTACACGACTACATCGCGCTGTACCTGCCCACCAGCACTCGCGACGCCCGCTGGTCACTATGGCTCGAGGTCTGGAACAGGTCACTGACCCACCCGGAACTCAGTTCAATCCAGCTCGAACTCGACGCCCGCTGGCACCACGACCTCGAATCGATTGTCCGCAGCGGGCTCGCCAGCTCAAGCTTCGTCGTCACCGACATCGGCGCCGCCGTCGAGACCATCTCGAGTCTCCTCGACGGCCTCGCCGTGCGGATGCTCACCGGCACGCCAGGCCTCGACCGACGCCACGCGATCCGGCTCGCGACATCGGCCAGCCAGACGCTGCTGGGCTGCGCGGAAGGCTCGGTCCGCACCACATCAAGTCGAGGTGGCGTGGCAAGCGAGCGCGGCTAACGTTGGGTTCTGCGTTCAATGCCGGGATCGTTGGCCCCTTCCGAGGGCCAGGTCGAGGGCCTGGTCGAGGCCTAGGGCGATGCCCTCGGCGTAGGCCCGCTCGAACTGCTCCTCGCCGAGGGAGGTACGCAGCTTGTCGAGGCTGTCCAGGCGATAGCCCGCTTCAGGCTCTTGCCACTGTTCTGCTGTTCGGTCAAGGAAGGCTTGCGCGACGCCGTGAAGCTCAGCGGCTCGGTACGGGTCGCCCAGGTCCGCGGCGACACACGCCAGGCCAAGGCTGGCGTCAGCGAAGCCTGGCCTTTCCCCGTTCCGGCGGCTGACCCGCAGGCCTGCCTCGAACATCGCCCGCGCCCGGTCCGGATCCCCCTCCTGGCGCAGCACCCAGCCCAGGTTGACCGTCACGTAGTGGCTTGTCGCTCCGGTCGCTTGCATGGCTTTATCCGCCTGTTCCAGATGAGCCCGGGCGGCGGGGAAGTCGCCGGCACGTAGGGCATGAACGCCGGCGTTGTTATGCAGGAACGAACCTATCAGCACGTCGCCGGACCGCTCGGTGCAGGCGATAGCCTCGGCGAACAGTCGTTCGGACCGAGCCGGCTCGACGAGGTCGCTGCACAGCAGGTACCCCAGCAGGCTTCCGGCCAGCAACCCATCGTCGCCAAGCTGGCGTGCGCGCTCGACAGATTCCTCCCCCAAGGGTAGCCCTCGGTACCGTTCACCAGCGAAGTAGTACGTGCCGCAGAGTACCGCGAGGGATTCGATGAGCAACCGGTCGTCGTGGAGCTGGCGAGCGAGTTCCACCGCCCGTTCCCCCAGTTGCCGTGCCGTCGTCAGATCAACGGGCCGGGCAGCGAGCGCGGCATGGACCAGTGCCGCCCCGAACAGCCCGGGATCGGTGTGGGCGTCGGGCCGCTCCAGCACCGGCGTGAGCAGGCTGAGGGCTTCTTCGTTGCGAGAGCGCGCCATCCAGTAGCGCCGGAGCGCAGCACCAAAGCGCAGCACCCGCGCGGTCCCATCCGGGTCGCTGGCCGCATGCGCGGCAGCACGCCGCAGATTCGCCTGCTCGGTGTCTAGCCGGGCGAGCCACCGGCCCTGGTCCGGCCCGGCCAGGTGCGGAGCCGCCGCCTCGGCGGCATCCAGAAAGTACTGGCCGTGTGCCGCCCCGACGGCGGCAGCCTCGCCGTTGCCCGCCTCGGCGAGCCGTTCGGCGGCGAACTGGCGGATGGTCTCCAGGAGCTGGTAGCGCAGGGCTCCCCCGGCTGGTTCCGCCACGACGAGGCTTTTGTCCACCAGCGAACCGAGCAGGTCGGTAACCTCAAACGTCTCGATGTCACCGAAACCGCACACCCCTTCGGCGGCGTCCAGGCCGAAGCTCTCGGCGAAGACCGACAGGCGCCGCAGCAGCAGCTGCTCGACGCTGGTGAGCAACGAGTAGGACCAGTCGACGGTCGCCTCCAGGGTCTGCTGCCGCTCCATGGCGGTGCGGCTTCCCCCCGTCAGGAGGCGGAACCGCTGATCGAGACGGTCGTGCAGGGCAGCCAGTGACAGCGACCGCAACCGGGCCGCGGCCAGCTCGATGGCCAATGGCATACCGTCCAGCCGAGCGCAGACCGACACCACCAGCGGGCCGGTTTCCTTGTCGACGGGCAGGTCGACGCCCCGCTCTTTCGCTCGTTCGACGAACAGCGCGACCGCATCGGAGGACCCCGGCGGCGGGACGCCGCCGCCGGGTGGGGGAAGCGACAATGGCGGCACCCGGTAAAGGGTCTCGCCGCCGATGCTAAGCGGCTCGCGGCTGGTGGCCACCAGATGCACCTTCGGGCAGCGCCGCAGGATGGCATCGGCGGTCTTGGCGCAGGCGCCGATCAGATGCTCGCAGTTGTCCAGCACGATCAGGACGTCCTGGGGGGCCAGCGCATCGAGCAGGGTCTCCACAACGGGCCGGCCCGGCTGGGCGGCGATTCCCAGTACCTCGCAGATGGCCGGCGCCACCGCGCCCTCGTCCGAGACGGCAGCCAGCTCAACCAGCCAGACCCCATCGCCGGACCCATCCAGCAACTCGGCAGCCACCTGCAGGCCCAGCCTGGTCTTGCCCGATCCGCCGGCCCCGGTCAGGGTGACCAGACGGGAGGAGCCGACCAAGGCCCGCACGTCTGCCAGCTCCTGCTCGCGGCCGATGAACGTCGCCAGCTGGGCCGGGAGATTGTTCTGCAGCACCGGATGGCCGAGTGACCGCAGCGGCGGGAACCCGGCCCGCTGGCCCGCCGCGTCCAGCTGGAAGATCTGCTCCGGGCGCCCCAGGTCCTTCAGCCGGTGGGGACCCAGGTCCCGGAGCGCGGTGCCGGGCGGGAGCGAGTCGCGGACCAGCGCAGCCGCCGTCTCCGACAGCAGGATCTGCCCCCCGTACGCGATGGCCGCCACCCGGGCGGCCCGGTGAACATCCAGACCCACCAGACCGGTAGCCGTCCTCGCCGCCTCGCCGGTATGGACACCCATCCGGACCCGGACATGCTCCCCGGCGGGCCATCGATGCGTCTCCAGGGCCTGCTGCATCTCCGCCACCGCCGCCACGCAAGCCCGCGGCGAGGAGAACACGGCGAAGAACGCGTCTCCCTGGGTATCCACTTCCTCGCCGCCGTGAGCGGTCAGGCCTGACCGGATGAGCAGGTGATGATCGGCAAGCACCTCGGCGTAGACACCCTCCCCCACGCGCTGGAGCAGCGCCGTCGAGCCCTCAATATCGGTAAAAAGAAACGTGAGAGTCTCCACGCACACAGCGTAAAGGCCCGACACGAAACGGCAGCCAGCACCAGACACCTCCCGGGCAAGGCACGCTCGCGCAAGGCCGGCTGTGCGGCTAGGCGGCCGGGTCGTCCGGCACCCGGCTCAGCACGATGCCGAAGTGGTCCCGGTACGCCGCCAGCAGCGCGTCGTCGGTATCCAGCTGCTGCTCGGCCCGGGTCCCGCCCTGGGTCTGGATGAGCATCCGGCCGCTGATGGACACCCGGCCGCCCGGAGTCAGCCGGGAGCAGATCGTGCTGCGGGTGAAGTGCGACAGGGGCGAGGTCTGCTGCCACCAGCACGTCGGGACGCAGTCAGCGAGCGACCGCTCGCGCGTCTCGATACGGTACTGAGGCCTGCCGTCCTTCAGGACGTCGATATCTCCTGCGCCGGCGTCGGCGAGCCGGAACCGGCCGGCCGGATCGTCTTGGTCATCCCTGGCTTCCGTCAGCAGCGGATAGTCGCTGTGACTGCCGAAGCCCACGTCGGCGAGCCATGGCCCGCTGCCGTCGGCCGGGCGCACGATGAGCGCCAGATGATCGAACGGCGGCCCCGGGCCGGTCTCCCCGTATACCCGGGCGGCGACCCGGCTCACCTGCGCGCCGAGCGCCTCTAGCAGCAGCGCGAATGCCCCGTTGAGCTCATAGCAGAAGCCGCCGCGGCGACGGCGCACGATCTTGTCGATCAGGGCGCGCTCGTCCAGCGAGATCGGCTCGGCCAGGTGAATGCTCAGGTTCTCGAACGGCACGGTCATCTGGTGGGCACGGTGCAGCGTGCGCAGTCCCGCCGCGTCACTAGCGTCCGGCGCGGTGACGCCGACGCGGTCCAGGTAGGCCAGCACGGTTTCGTGATCCATTGGCATCCTCCCGGATAGGCGCAAGGCCGCAGCCATATTGCTGCGATGACGATAACGCTGGAGGCACCGGGATGGTCGCGAGGTGCCCGGCCTGCGCCAGCAGAGCGAGCAGGGTCACCGCGTCGGTCCAGGCCAGCGGGGCTACCGAGGCCGGCTGGCCGGCGGAGTTGACCTGCTCGGGCAGCGAGCCCAGCCTCGTCCGGTGCGCGGCGAGCCAGGCCAGCAGGGCCGATGCCTGGCCGTGCTGGCCGGTGGCGGCATCGAACAGCGCGAAGAACGCGGTCTCCGGGGTCCAGGCGACGTCGGGCGTGCCCGGCCAGCTGGTGCCGGGCCGCAGGCCGCCGTTAGGGACAGTAAGCGCTTGCTGTGCTGACCTGGCCGCCCGCAGCAGCTGAGGACCAGGCACCGCGAACGGCGGCCCGAGGAACGCGACAGCCGCATCGGCACCCGAGCCGGCGGCCGGCGTGCGCTGATAGCCGGTCTGGCCGAACGTCGCCGCGATCGCCCTCGCCAGCCGGGCCGCTGCGGCCGCCCAGCGGCGGCCATCACTCGTGGCTGTCGCCCCGCCGACGTCGGTGGCCAGGTCAGCGG
>JBAUAY010001033.1:0-10471 GCA_049676235.1 Streptosporangiaceae bacterium | reverse complement strand
GCGCTGCCCGTCTCGGTGGCCTTCGCCAGCTGGGCCCGGCGGCAGGGGCCCCGCCCAGGCCGGCTCGGCGCGAGCTACGCCTTGGCCCTCGGAGCGGTCGCGGTGATCGTGACCGCGCAGGACGCGTTCACCCTGCTGTTCGGCTGGGAGACGCTGACGGTCGCCTTCTACCTGCTGGCCGGGGCGGAGCGAACCCGCCGGGACCGGGCCGGCGCGGCCCAGGTCACGTTCGCATTCGGCAAGGTCAGCGGGGCTGCGCTGCTGTTCGGGCTGCTGTTGCTGGCGACCAGGTCGCACTCGATCCTGCTGGCCTCGTTCGCGCTCGTGCCCGGCGGCGCGGCCCGGACCACTGCACAGGTGCTGCTGCTGGCCGGTTTCGCGGTCAAGGCCGGGCTGGTGCCGTTCCAGGTCTGGATGCCCCGCGGGTACGCCTCCGCACCCGGCCCGGCCCGCGCGATCATGGCCGGGGTCTGCGTCAATGTCGCTTTCTACGGCATGTGGCGCACGCTCGCGCTGCTCGGCCGCGCCCCGGGCTGGCTGGTCGGCGCTGTGCTGCTGCTCGGCGCGGTGACCGCTCTGCTGGGTATCGCGCACGCCGCGGTGCAGAACCGGCTGTCCCGGGTGATCGCCTACTCCAGCATCGAGAACACCGGCCTGATCGTGATCGGCTTCGGCGTCGCGCTGACCGGCACCGCCGTCGGCAACCGCCTGCTGGTGGCCACCGGCATGCTGGCCGCGACCCTGCAGATGATCGCGCACACCGTGGCCAAGTCGCTGCTGTTCACCTCGGCCGCCGCGCTCGAGGCGGGAGCCGGCGGGGACGACCTCGAGCAGCTGCGCGCGCGGGCCCGGCGCACCCCGTGGAGCGGGTTCGGCCTCGCCGTGGGCTCGGTGACGCTGGCCGGGCTGCCGCCCACGGTCGGCTTCGTGTCCGAGTGGTTCCTGCTCGAGTCGCTGATGCAGCAGTTCCGCGTGCCCGGCCTGGGCTACCGGCTGGTGCTGGCCCTAGCCGGCGCCGCGGTCGCGCTGACCGTCGGCTTCGCCGGCGTCACCTTCGTCCGCGTCGTCGGCCTCGTCGTGAAGCGTGACGGTCCGGACCCCGTCCGCGGCGCGCCGCTCACCTACGGCTGGGCCGGCCGGGCCGCCGTGGTCGTGCTCTCCGTGTGCTGCCTGGCCATCTCCGCGGTGACCCCACTGGAGATCCGGGTCATCGCCGCTGGCCTGTCGCCGGTGGTGCCCGCCCGGTTGGTCATGGGCGCGCTGAAGTCCCCGTGGATCCTGCAGCCGGTGTTCGCCGGGTTCTCCATCCTGTCGCCGTCCTGGCTGTGGGTCGAGATGCCGCTGATGCTGCTGCTGACCGTGCTGTTCGCCTGGGCCGTGTCCGGCCGGCGGCTGCTGCGGGTGCGCCGGGTCCCGGCCTGGCACTCGGCCACGATCGGGGTCGACGGCCTAGACTCCTACACCGCCTTCGGCTACGCCAACCCCACCCGCCGGGTACTGGCCGGCGTCCTGCACACCCGCGCCGAGGTGCGGGAGGTCATGCTGGAGGACAGGGACCGCGACGAGGGGTCCGGCCCCCCGGACCCGGACGAGGATGCCGAGCAGGAGCAGGCCGCGCACCTCAGGTACGCCTCCGACGTGATGGAGGTGGTGGAGACCTACTTTTACCGGCCCGCGCTCGCGGCCTTCATGGCCGTCGTGGCCGCGGCCAAGCGCCTGCAGTCCGGGCGGCTCGACGCTTACCTGCTGTACATGCTTATCGCCCTGATCGCGGTCATCGCCGTGGTAACCGCCCTGGCCTGAACCGGGTATCGTGAAGGTCCGCGGAGGGGCTAAGCGGCTCGCTGTGAATCCCGGGCTCTGGACGGCGGCGTTGGCCGTAACCGGGGTCATCCACGGGCCGCAGTCCGCCGGAGCGTCGTAGTGAAGGATGGCGGCGGAGGTACCCATCCGGCGGGCATGCGCGAGCCGTGTCCGGCGGGCTGCTGCCCGCACGGCACGACTCGGGGCTGCCCTCCGGACCTGCCAGATGCACCTGAATCGGAGCGGATGGCTCACTTGTACGCCTGCCAGCTGCTGTCCACCTATCAAATCGGCCGGATCACGGGCGATAACCGGCAGCGGGTCAACTGGGTGCTCCGGAAGGCCGGAGTACCCGTCAACCCACGCGGCACCGGCCGTCCCCGAGCTGGGCGGGACGACCGGGCCCGGCACCTGGACGACCTGATGACTGACATGTACGTGCGGCTACGGCTGTCCACCACGCAGATCGCCGGGCTCGTCGGGATTCCCGCTCCTGCCGTGCGCTACCGGCTGCTCGCCCGCGGCGTGCCGATGCGAACGCGCGGGGGAAATAACCGGGAAGACCGGATCGCGGTCCCGCAGGACGAACTTGCTGACCTGTATGTGCAAGCCGGATTGTCGGCTGACGAAGTCGGCCAGATGCTCGGGGTGTCCCGCCGGGTCGTGCTGCGTTCTGCTCATGATGCCGGCCTGCCGGTTCGTGTCGGAGGCGCGCCGCCTCAGCACGGGCCGTCGGAGATCGAGCTGATCCAGACGCTGTACGCCGACACCATTGTGTCCGAAGTCCTCACGCGGCACGGCGTACCCCGGGTGCCGCTGCCCGGGCCGATCTGGCAGCGGTTCCCGGCGCCGCACAATCTGACTGCGGAACTGGCCACCGAGCTCTATTCCGGCTGCGGGCTCGGCCTGCACCACATCGAGCTGCTCACCGGTCAGCCCGCCAAGACTGTGGGCAGCCTGCTGCGTGCGAGCGGGGTGCCGCTGCGATCGGCGGGCGGGAGGTCGCCATTCATGCGCCGCTGGCGCGAGGGGCACGCTAACGGATAGGCCGAGGTCAGGGATCGCCACGAGCACGCAGTCTGGGTGCAGCGGATCCACGTCACCTTGCTCCATCTCGGCGTTCCCATCCGGGCCGGGCAGGTGCGGCATGACGCAGGCCGCTGGCTCACGGTATAGTTTCGCTGATAGGTGATGAAGCCCACCTGGAACTGCCGCAATGGCTGACGGCTTCTACCGTGCTACTACCGGTGGAAGCTGATGACCACTCCTGACCTGCCCGGACCCGGCTCGTTCCTCGCTGCGGATGGCGCATCTGCCGGCGCGGGGCCGCGCGCGGAAGCGGTCGCGATGCGCTTCGAGAGCATTCTCTTCGGGCAACCAGCGGCAGGGGCCGACGCCGGCGGGCCGGAGGAGCCGGACTTCTTCGCTGACCTGAACCTGGATCAGGTGCTGGAGTCGATGACCGCGGGGCGCGAGCAGTACGAGCTGAAACCGCTGTTCTATGCGCCGCTGCACGAGGTCGATGCCGTCCGGTACCGGCATGAGGTTCTGCGCGACCTGGAGAAGCACGAGGTGCTCGAGCCGGTCACCAGGTTCGCGGAGGCGATGCGGCAGATGCGCCAGCACCTCGAGCAGGTGCGGAAGCTCCACTACCAGCTGCAGAAACAGGCCTGGTTCCTGGACGCGGCCGAGATCTACTGCCAGGCGGTGCGCGCGCTGGCCGAGGAGCTCGCCGCGCGCGATGTGACCTCGCGCGGCTTGCGCCGGTTCCGCGGCTACCTCACCGGGTACGCCGGCTCGGAGCGTTTCACCTCGCTGGCCGCGGAGACGCAGGCGCTGAAAGACGCGCTTGCGCGGATCCGGTACGCCGTCCGGATCCAGGGGCCCCGGGTCACGGTCAGCCGCTACGAAGGTGAGCCGGACTACGGCGCCGAGGTGGGGGAGACGTTCGCGAAGTTCAAGCAGGGCGCGGTGAAGAGCTACCTGGTCCATCTCCCCGAGTACGCGGAGATGGACCATGTCGAGGCCCGGATCATCGGCCTGGTGGCGAAGCTGCACCCGGACGTGTTCGGCACGCTTGCCATCTACTGCGCTCACCACCGGGACTACCTCGACCAGACGATCGGGCGGTTCGACCGCGAGGTGCAGTTCTACCTCGCCTACCTTGAGCTGATCGGCCGCCATAAGGCGGCCGGCCTGCCGTTCTGCTACCCGCGGGTCTCGGCCCGCTCGAAGGAGATCGCCGAGGACACCTTCGATATCGCGCTGGCGAACAAGCTGGTGCCTGCCGGTGGCACGGTCATCACCAATGACTTCCACCTGGAAGGGCCAGAACGGATCTTCGTGGTCAGCGGCCCGAACAACGGCGGCAAGACGACCTTCGCGCGCACCTTCGGCCAGCTGCATTACCTGGCGAGCCTCGGCCTGCCCGTCCCCGGCCGCAGCGCGCGGCTGTTCCTGCCCGACCGGATCTACACGCACTTCGAGAAAGAGGAGGACATCGAGACACTCCGGGGCAAGTTCGAGGACGAGCTCGTCCGGGTACACGTGATCCTCCAGCAGGCGACCGCGGACAGCGTCATCGTGATGAACGAGAGCTTCAACTCGACCACGCTGAACGACGCGCTGTTCGTCGGCACCGAGGTGATGCGCCGGATCCTCGACCTCGGCTGCCTGGGCGTCTACGTCACATTCGTCGACGAGATCGCCTCCCTCAGCGAGGCGACGGTGAGCATGGTCAGCCAGATCGTGGCCGGGAACCCGGCCGAGCGGACCTTCAAGGTGCTGCGCAGGCCGCCCGGGGGGCTCGCCTACGCCCGGGCGATCGCCGAGAAGCACGGCCTCACCTACGAGCGCCTGCTGGAACGGATCGGCTGATGAAGGTCTTCCTGCTGCACCGAGACCAGGACTTCGCCGTCAAGCCGGAGTTGCGAGACGCGATCTTCGACGCGATGATGAGCGGCGACCTGTTCGCGATCACCAACGTCAGGCGGAACCGCGAGCGGCAGCGGGAGCCCGGCCCGCCGCTCGCCCCGACGGGAAACGACGCGGTGCTGACGCAAGATCTCGAACTCCGGACGCTGTGGAACGCGATGGCGGCCGGCGACGAGTTCTTGTTCGAGATGGCCAAGCGGGCTGTCCTGTCGAGCCTGACCGACCCGGACGCAATCGTCTACCGGCAGCAGGTCCTCGCGGACTGCCTCGAGCACCCCGAGGTCATCCGCCAGCTCTATCAGCTCGCGGTCGAAGCGCTCGAAAACGAGCGGACACCCGGCGGCCTGTTCTCCCTCGCCAGTCCCGACCGGATCCTCAGCCGCTCGGTCCAGGTGCTCAAGCTCCATGTCGGCGTGCTCAGGCGGCTGCAGCAGATCGCCGGACAGCAGGCCGCGAGTTTTCGTTCCGAAGGCTTCACGCGGTTCTTCGCCATGCTCGCCGAGGAGCTCGCAGAGGACTACCTGCAGGAAGTCGAGCATCACCTGCGTGAGCTGGAGTTCAAGCGCGGCGTATTGGAGAGCGCCGAGCTCGCCAAGGGCTTCAAGGGCCGCCGCTACATCGTCCGGACGCCACGCGGGCAGCGCTGGACCGGGCGGCTCCCGTTCGGGAACCGCTCAGCCAGCTACAGCTTCACGATCCCGCCCCGCGACGAGAACGGCTTCAAATCGCTGGAAGCGATCGAGGGAAGAGGCATCAACCAGGTCGCGAACTCGGTCGCGCAATCGGCCGACCACGTCAAGAGCTTCTTCGCCATGCTGCGGCTCGAGCTCGCCTTCTACCTCGGCTGCCTCAACCTGCACGACAGACTCGCCGGGAAACAGGAGCCGGCCTGCTTCCCCGAACCGCTCGCCGCCAGCCAGCTCACCCTCACCGCGCAGGGGATCTACGACGTCGGCCTGACGCTCCACCTCGAAAACCGGGTTATCGGCAATGAGGTAAATGCCGACGGCAAGTCGCTGGTGATGATCACCGGCGCCAACCAGGGCGGCAAGTCGACCCTGCTGCGCAGCCTCGGCCTCGCCCACCTGATGATGCAGGCAGGCATGTTCGTCGGTGCCCGGTCGTTCCGCGCCGGCGTCTGCGACGGGGTCTTCACCCACTACAAGCGCGAAGAGGACGCCACGATGGAGAGCGGCAAGCTCGACGAGGAACTCAGCAGGATGAGCACGATCGCCGGCCAGATCACGCGCCATTCGATTCTGCTGTGCAACGAGTCGTTCGCCTCGACCAACGAGCGCGAAGGCTCGGAGATCGCCCGGCAGGTCGTGAGGGCGATGCTCCGCAGGCAGATCAAGGTCTTCTTCGTCACCCACATGTACGACCTCGCGCACAGCTTCTACGCCCAGCAGCCCGGCAACGCCCTGTTCCTGCGCGCCGAGCGGCAGCCGGACGGGCGGCGGACGTTCAGGCTGACCGAGGGCGAGCCGCTGCCGACCAGCTACGGCGAAGACTCCTACCGGCGCATCTTCGGCACTGCCGGACCAACGCCGGCGCCCGCCGCCGAGACCAGACGGTGACGCCCAGAGCAGCATGAACGATCCGTTGCCGGAGGACTGCTTGCGCCGCGTGCTGTTGCAGGCTCTCCCGGCCGTCCGGGTAGTCTAAGAGGCGGCGGAGGGGCTCGCCGCAACAGCGCTAGTGCCAACGGTCCCTGCTCAGCAGGGAAAGGCGTTCATGCGGCATGAAACAGATTCTGGCTCTCAGCCATGCCCGGAAGTCCTACGACGGCAAGGTCGTCCTCGACGACGTGACGCTGGCGTTCCTGCCCGGCGCGAAGATCGGCGTGGTCGGTCCGAACGGAATGGGCAAGTCCACGCTGCTGCGGATGATGGCCGGGCTCGAACCGCCGTCTAACGGTGAGGCCCGCCTCATGCCCGGCTACAGCGTCGGGATCTTGCTGCAGGAACCGGTGCTGGACGAGGGCAAGACAGTGCTCGGCAACGTGGAAGATGGCGTCGCCCAGACCAGGGCGCTCGTCGAGCGGTACAACGAGGTCGCGGCGAAGCTGGCCGCGGATTACTCCGATGATCTGCTGGAGGAGATGGGCCGGCTGCAAGAGCAGCTCGATTACCGGGACGCCTGGGACCTGGACAGCCGCCTGGAACAGGCGATGGGCGCGCTGCGCTGCCCCCTGCCGGATGCCGGGGTCACCAGCCTGTCCGGCGGGGAGCGGCGGCGGGTGGCGCTGTGCCGGCTGCTGCTGTCCCAGCCGGATCTCCTGCTGCTGGATGAGCCGACCAACCACCTGGACGCCGAGAGCGCGCAGTGGCTGGAGCAGCATCTGGCCAAGTGCCCCGGGACGGTGGTGGCGGTGACGCACGACCGGTACTTCCTGGATAACGTGGCCGGCTGGATTCTCGAGCTGGACCGCGGCCACGCCTACCCGTATGAGGGGAACTACTCCACCTACCTGGAGACCAAGGCGGCCCGGATGAAGGTCGAGGGGCAGCGGGATGCCAAGCTGCGCAGGCGGTTGGAGCAGGAGCTGGCGTGGGTCCGGTCAAGCCCGCGCGCCCGCCAGGCCAAGGGCCGCGCCCGGCTGGACCGGTACGAGCAGATGGCCGCCGCGGCCGCCGCCCGGACCAGGCTGGACTTCGAGGAGATCCAGATCCCGCCCGGTCCCCGGCTGGGCAGCCTGGTGGTCGAGGCTTGTGATCTGGTCAAGGGGTCCGGGGACCGGATGCTGATGGAGGGGCTGAGCTTCAGCCTGCCGCCGAACGGCATCGTCGGGGTCATCGGGCCGAACGGGGTGGGCAAGACCACGTTGCTGAGGATGATCCTCGGCGAGGAGCAGCCGGACGCCGGGACGATCAGGATCGGCGAGACGGTGCGGATCTCTTACGTGGATCAGACGCGGGCCGGGATCGACCCGGATAAGACCGTGTGGGAGGTGATCTCCGGCGGTGAGGCCTGGATCCGTGCTGGGCGGGCCGAGATCCCCAGCCGCGCTTACGTGGCGGCGTTCGGGTTCAAGGGACCGGACCAGCAGAAACCGGCCGGGCTTATGTCCGGCGGGGAGCGCGGCCGGGTGAACCTGGCGCTGACCCTCAGGCAGGGCGGCAACCTGCTGCTGCTGGATGAGCCGGCCAACGACCTGGACACAGAGACGCTGGCCTCGCTGGAGGACGCGCTGGGCGAGTTCCCGGGCTGCGCGGTGATCACCAGCCACGACCGGTGGTTCCTGGACCGGGTCGCGACCCACATCCTGGCCTGGGAGGGCGGGGTGAGCTGGTACTGGTTCGAGGGCAACTTCGCGTCCTACGAGCAGAACAAGGCTGCCCGGCTGGGCGAGGAAGCGGCGCGGCCGCACCGGGTCACCTACCGCAAGCTCACCCGGTAACCAGGGCCCTGCCGTGAACGGCGACGACTCGGACGAGGTGGTCCGGCAGGCCGAGCGGGTCGTGTGGGCGGCGAGCTGGCACCTGCAGGAGCAGAGTGCGCTGGAGAAGCTGGTCGGCACGCGCGGCCTGGCCCGCGCCCGCCGGGCTGAACTCGCGTGGTTCACGTCCCTGCATCCCGTCGGCTCATCCGGGAGGGACCTTCGGGCCAGCTTGCTGGGTGGCGACTGCTGGTTGCTGGGGCGCCTGGCCGGTGGTTCTGTTGTCCGAGGAGGAGCCCGGGCTGTGCCCGGGAGCCGGGCCGGCGCAGACCGTTGCCAGCGATTCCATGCATGCGGCATGATCGCCGCCAGCGTTGAGGGCCAGCGCGACCGCGATCATCGCGGCAGTTGCCAGCAGCCACAGCAGCAGCGCCGCCCGCTGGAGACCCAGGCGCTGGCACATCCTGCGCATGCTGGAGCGCCACCGGGCGCGGCGGAGCCGCCGCAGAGCCCGTCGCGAGCCCGCCCGGATCTTTTCCCTGTCCGGCATCTCCTCACCCGATGCCAGCCGGGCAAACGCGGACAGCAGCGCTGCCAGTTCCGGGTCAGATCCGGCGAGCCCGTTGTTAATCGAGTCCAGGGCCTGCTGCTCCCATGCGCTGAGGCTCATCGCTGGTCCCTTCGCCTTGCCGCGATGGATGGGTGACGGCGCCATGGACGAGCCGAGCATGCGTGATTGCGGAGATCCGCGCGAGAACGCAGCACATCATAAAGGCCTCCACCTGCATGCTCGGCATCTATGACACCGACGGGTAGAGGCCATCAGCCCGTTACGCGGATATCGCGGGCACTACGCGAGCCTCATCGCGTAACAAAATAATATCAGACTGGCCAGCGGGGCCCCGAGGCCACCTCAGGCGTTTTCGTCGCGGCCCGGAAAGTAATTCCCGTTGTGCCGGCCCCTTGCCTACGTGGTGGCCGGCGAGCGGTGCCGTAAGATAATTACCGGTGGACTGATCCACCCGGCGGTGGACCCCGCCGCGTCCGCGCGAAAGCATCCAGGCGTGTCGCGCGGAATTGCCGGATGGCCGATGGGTCCTGCTCTCCGTACACAGGAGGTAGGACGGCATGACGGCGCCGATATCACGACCCGCCGACCAGTCCGCGCGCCCCGGCCGCCTGTGGTGGCTGCCGGCCGGCGGATACGGGAACGGCCTGGACGATGGCGAGTAATGGCCGGGAGTCCCTACAGAACGACGGCGGACGTCCTGCGGGCAGACGTGGCGATACTGGAACGGGCGTGGGTTGATCACACGAGCCGGCACCGCTGCCGGCGGAATGGCGGGTGCGAAACGCGGCGGGTGCTGCGCGACGCGCTCGACAGCGTTTCGCAGACGCTGGAACGCGAGATAGCCAAGGGCGAGGCAGCCTAGGACGTTATCTGGCAGGCTCGCCCGGTGGCGGCACGTAGAGCCGGGTGCCTGCCTCGTGCACCTCCAGGCCGCCGGCCCGCAGCGCCGCGACGATGCCGGCGCGCATGGCGGCCAGCTCATCCTCGGTCGCGTCCCAGCACCGCCAGGTGACGTTGACGCCAGAGTCACCGCCGAGGGCGCTGAAGGTGCCCGCCGGGTGCAGCGGCAGGCTGGTCTCGCTGTTGCGGTAGCCAGCCTGCTCGAGGACGGCGATCACCCTGGCGCGCAGTGGCGAGACCATGTTCTGATCATGCCGCCTGGCCTGCCATCACGTCACCCGCGCTCGCCCGTGGTCCGGCGGCCTGCCGTTCGGCCTGCTCGCGGTCCCGCTCCTCCATCTTCGCCACGTAATCAGCGCTGACCGCCGCACCATCAGGTGAGCTGGTCAGCTCGCCGCGCGGGACGCGGGGCCTCCCACCGGGCCTCCTGGTGCTCCCGGCGGCGGCGATCGGCGCGCTTGCGCTTCGGCGTCCTGAAGGTTCCCACGTCACGCTGCCACGCTCCCAAGCCACTCCGCGGTCGTCCTGGTATCCGGCTTCAGCTGCGGACGCGGCCTGTTCGGCAGGAAATCCTCCTACCGGACGATGAACCTGCCTTCCCCGGCCTCCTGGCGGCGGGCGTACTTGAACCGGCGGACTAGCTCTATCGCCTCCCGGAACGCCATCTGGACGCGGGCGACGAACAACGGCGCAGGCTCCACTTCACAAGCCCTGCCTTCGGTGCCGGCTTCAGGGCTTGTGAAGTAGCCCCGTAGCAAGTGATAGATGTTGCTCTTAGAGCTTGCTTGAAAGAGCGCAGCGGTGTCGGCCGACGGCTCAGACACCGGGGGAGTCCTGTGCTTCTCGCCAGGTGTCATATCTCCTCCATCGGGCTGGCGAGCGTT
>JBAUAY010001032.1:0-7069 GCA_049676235.1 Streptosporangiaceae bacterium | reverse complement strand
GGCCACCTCGGTGTTCCCGCGGGTCTCGGGGCTCTCCCCATGCTTCGTTATGCATTGCCATACTCCTTATATACCTCTAGATCGCTTCTCGATCCTTGTCGTTAGCTCAACGATATATCGATGAAGAGCACAAGGCAAGCCCAAGTTCAAGATTTTCGCGCGCGGGAGTTATCGTGGGCGGCTACTGCCCCGATACGGGCGCAGCCGCCCGCGATGTTGAGGTGCGGCCCGCGAGGCAGGCCGGTTGCGTTACGGGTGGACGGGGAGGGCGTACTCGCGGCGGATGCTGTTGCCGAGGCGGGAGATGTCCGCGCCGTAGACGTGCATGGAGATGGCTACCGTGTCACCGGTGTTGCGGACCCGGTGGATGTCGCCGGGGGGCGCGAAGCCGTTCACGGTCCCGGCCGGGTTCACGTTGCGCGCGACGAGCCTGAGCGCGCGCCCGCCGTCGGCCGGCGTGAAGATCTCCTCGTACTCACGCCCCTGCAGGACGCCCGTGACACACCAGGCCACGTGGTCGTGAATCATCGTCTGCTGGCCGGGCAGCCAGACCATGGCCGAGATCGAGAACGTGCCGTCGGGCTCGGCGTACAGCAGGTGGCTCTGATAACCGGAAGGGTCCCCGTGCCGCAGCGGCGCGGGGAGCATCGCCGCCGGGTCGGGCAGGCTGGCCCGTAGCGCGCGGGCCACGCAGTCCGCGGTCTGCTGCCAGTCGAGACCGCGGCGGACTTCGGCGCGGACCGCGTGAACCAGGCGGTCCGGACATGTCCCGGCGGCGGCTTGGTTACTCGATATGACATGAGCTGTGCTGGTCAGCGACATGGCACCTCCCTTAGAGCTTCCAGGCTAGCGACCATCGGCCCATCAACACTAATGCCAATCAATGCCCAGATGCATAGACAACGTTGATCAATGTTCTCGAAGCCGGGGTCAACGCAGGGAACGGCAGAAGGGCGCGGATGTCGCCGGTGCCCGGCTAGCCCGTGACGGTGGAGTAGGCGACCACGCCCCGGCGCATCGCGTCGATGGCGGCACGGGCGGTCGCGGCCAGGCCGGGTGATGCGGGGGTGGTTGAGGTGACGGGAGCGACGTCGGCTGCAGGCGCCGGGGTGGTTTGAGGCACGGAGGCGATCTGGTCCAGCAGGTCGATCAGTTGCTTGACGGAGCGGACGAAATCACCGGGGGTAAGGTCGGGCGATTCGTCCAGGACGGTTTCCAGGCGAGCTCCGCGCGCCCAGCGGTAGGCGGCCCAGGCGAAGCCGAGGTCGGGCTGGCGCAGGAACGACAGCTCGTTGTCCTTCTCCAGCTGATCAAGCTCACCCCAGGTGCGGACCGTAGCGGAGAGCGCCTCGGGGACCCGGCCCTTCGGCAGCCGAGGCGGCTGGGCGTCGTCGGCCTGGCGCGACTCGAAGGACAGGGCGGAAACGCAGGCAGCGAGTTCGGCCGGGGACAGGCCGTCCCACAGGCCGCGGCGCAGGCATTCGGCGGCCAGCAGGTCCAGTTCGGTGTACAGGCGGCCCAGCCGCTGCCCGTCCGGCGTGACGATGTCCCCGGCCAGGTAGCCCAGGCGCTCCAGGACGCGGCACACCCGGTCGAAGGTGCGGGCGATCACGTGCGACCGGCCGGCTACCCGGCGCTCGACCGCTTCGGTCTCGCGAGCCAGGCGCATGTACCGTTCGGCGTACCGGGCGTGGTTCTCGCGATCTGGGCAGTCATGGCACGGATGACGCCGGAGCCGCCGTCGCAGGTCCGCGAGGTCACCGGCTTTTCGGTCGCCGTCCGGTGCCCAGTCCGCCGCGCGCACCGGGCGCCGCTTGCCTCCGGGGCCAGCATCAGCCAGCCGGTTGTGCATGGTGGCGGCGAGGTCCTTGCGGTGCTGTGGCGAGCGGGGACTGAACGACCCGGGAATGCGTATCTTGCCGATCACCTCGGCCGGCACCGGGAAATCCGCTACTGCGAGCCGCTTGACCTGCCGTCCCTCGGTGAGTACCAGGGGACCAGGACCGGCGAACTCTGTGACGCCCGAGCCGTTGTCCGCGCGTCCGACCGCCGCACGCCCGCCACCCGGCGGCCCATGGCCGGCCCGGCCGGAAGACCGGCCGTTGCCGTCGCGGGCCCCGTTCGGCAGGGCCTTGCGAGCAGCGTGCAGGCCGGGCTGGAGGACCACCGCGAGGCCGGCTCGCCGGCCGCCGGGCACCCGGATGATGTCGCCCGGCCGCAACTGCGAGAGGGATCTGGCGGCTTCCACCCGGCGTGAGCTCGCACGAGCCCGGGACAAATCACCCTCTCGTTCGGACAAAGATCGTCTCATTTCCGCATACTCGGCGAAATCACCTTTGTCGCAGGTCATCGCCGCGGCCAGCTCCTCCGTGGTCTGGCGGTTCCGGCGGACCTGCCGGGTCAGCCCGACAACGCCGCGATCGGCCTGGAACTGCGCGAACGACGACTCGAGCAGGGTGGACGCGCGGGCCCGGCCGGCCCAGCCGGTCAGGTTGACGGCCATGTTGTAGGAGGGGCGGAAGCTCGAGTTGAGGGGATAGGTTCGGGTGCTGGCCAGGCCAGCCACGGCCCCGGGGTCCATACCCGGCTGCCACAGCACGACCGCGTGGCCCTCGACGTCGATGCCGCGCCGCCCGGCGCGCCCGGTCAGCTGGGTGTACTCCCCCGCGGTCAGGTTCGCGTGGGTCTCGCCGTTCCACTTGTCCAGCTTCTCGATGACCACGGTCCGGGCCGGCATGTTGATGCCAAGGGCCAGCGTCTCGGTCGCGAACACCGCACGGACCAGGCCGGCCGCGAACAGCTCCTCGACCACTTCCTTGAACGCGGGCAGCATGCCCGCGTGGTGCGCCGCGATCCCGCGCCGTAGCCCGTCCAGCCATTCGCCGTACCCGAGGACGGTCAGGTCCTCCGGCGGGATGTCCGCGGTGCGGCGCTCGGCGGTCTGCTTGATCACCTCGGCTTCTTCCGGGGTGGTCAGCCGCAGGCCCGCGGCCAGGCACTGCTCGACCGCCGCGTCGCAGCCGGCCCGGCTGAAGATAAACGTGATCGCGGGCAGCAGCCCGCTGGCGTCCAGCCGCGAGATCACGTCGGGCCGGTAAGCCGCCGCGAATCGGCGCGGCCGCCGTCCGCCCCGGCCAGGCCGGGGCGGGGCCTTGCGCTCGATCCAGGTGTCCCGCTGGGCCACCCGGAGCAACTCGGGGTTGACCCTGGCGTGCTCGTCGTCGATGAACAGGTCGTACAGCCGGTTCCCGGCCAGCACGTGCTGCCACAGCGGCACCGGCCGCTGCTCGTCCACGATGACCGTCGTGCCGCCGCGGACCTGATCCAGCCACTCGCCGAACTCCTCGGCGTTGCTCACCGTCGCGGAGAGCGCCACCACCCGCACCGACTCGGGCAGGTGGATGATCACTTCCTCCCAGACCGCGCCGCGGGACCTGTCCGCCAGGTAGTGCACCTCATCGAGGACGACGTAGCCAAGGCCGGACAGCGCCGAAGACCCGGTGTACAGCATGTTGCGGAGCACCTCGGTGGTCATCACTACCACCGGCGCGTCGCCGTTGATGCTGTTGTCCCCGGTGAGCAGGCCCACCGTGCGGCTGTCGTAGCGACGCAGCAGGTCGGCGTACTTCTGGTTGGACAGCGCCTTGATCGGCGTGGTGTAGAAGCACTTGCGGCCCTGAGCCAGCGCCAGGTGCACGGCGTACTCGCCGATCACCGTCTTGCCCGAGCCGGTGGGCGCGGCCACCAGCACGCCGCTGCCCGCACCGAGTGCACCGCAGGCCGCGACCTGGAAATCGTCGAACTCGAAGTCATAGAGCGCGCGGAAGGACGCGAGTTCTGGATCAGACTGCCGTTCGCGGAACGCGGCGAACCGGTCCGCCGGAGTGGTCATAGGCTCCAGATTAGGCCCTCACCAGGGTGGCGGGGCTCAGGCGTCAGTTGAGCCGGTTGTCGTGAGTCTCGGTGTCATCGAGGTCGATCGGCGCGAGCTCGTCGTCGGCCAGGCCCGCGTAGGGGTCCGGATGCAGCCGGGCCCGGCGCCGGTCGTTGGACCACACGATGAACTCGGCCACCTCGACCAGGGCCGCGCAGGCCCCGCCGAGGATCAGCATGGTGATCGGGTCCGGGCTCGGGTTGGCCATGCCGGCGATCAGGAAGACGCCGAAGATCATCACCCGCCGCCACTTCCTGAACCGCTCGTGGGTCAGGATGCCGGCCATGTTCAGCATGACGATGAACAGCGGCAACAAGAACGCGATCCCGAAGGCCAGCATCATCGTCATGACGAAGCTCATGTACTGGTCGACCTGAATCAGGTTAGCGACGTGCTCCGGCGTCAGGCCGAGCAGGTAGTGCATGGACCGGCCGAGTGACCAGTACGCGAGCGTGACACCGGTCAGGAACAGCGGGACGGCCGTGCCCAGGAAGATGTAGCTCCACCGCTTCTCCCGGGCATACAGGCCAGGCGAAACGAAGGCCCAGATCTGATAGAGCCAGACCGGGGAGGACAGGATGACCCCGGCGATGACGGCGACCTTCACCCGCAGGTAGAACGAGTCGAGCGGGCCGTCCAGGACCAGCTGGTTGACACCGAGGTTGTTGCACCCGGTTTGCCCGCGGATCACCGCCGAGCACAGCGGGCGCTCGATGACATGCCAGATCGGGGTGAAGAAGATGAACCCGACGATCATCCCCGCGACCAGGGCGAGCGCCATCTTGACGACGCGGTTGCGCAGCTCACGGAGGTGATCCATGAGCGGCATGCGACCCTCGGGGTTCTGCTGCCGCTGCGATGCCACGAAGCGCTCGCCGACAATGCGAGCGCCTGCGACAGCACTGGGGAGTTTCGCCATGACCACTTTCCCGCAGTAGGGGTTTCGGGTCCTTGCCTAGCTGGGCTGGGTCCGCTGAGGCTCGGCGGTCACGCCGACGTTGGCCGGCGGGGTGTCCATGGTAGCGGCCCGCTGCATGTCACGGATCTGCTGCTGCAGCGCGTCGATCTGGCTCTGCTGGTCGACGGGAGCCGCGGCGGCAGGCGGCAGTTCCGGCTGCATGAACTGGGGCTCGGGGGCAGCGCTCTGGGCCTGAGCAGTCGGGCCGGACTCTTCCTCATGCAGGCCTTGCACTTCTTTCTTCAAGATGCGCATGGACTGACCAAGCGAGCGCGCCGCGTGAGGCAGCTTCTTAGACCCGAACAGCACGATCAGCACAACGGCGACGATCAGGATCTTCCATGGGCTGTCGAACAGGTCACCAATCATGTCCGTCCTCTTTAGCGCCGGTGACGTCTTTCTCGGCCCCGAGTCTACACGGCGTCCGTGGCGGGACGCAGTTTCCGCAGGCAAACCGCGGGTATACGGCGATAACACGACATAGTTCGCGAGCGCGGCCGTGGCGGCCTCGCGAATGCCGGCCACCAGCGACGGCGGCGAGATGACCCGGCCGTCCTCGCCGAGCCGCAGCGCCAGCCGCCGCACCCAGCCCGGGTCGGGGGTGCGGAGCACCACCCGCAGCCGCCCGTCCTCCAGGTCCGTTACCGACTCGCACGGATAGTACTCCGCCACCCAGCGACCCGCCGCGGACAGCTCGAGCACCACCGGCACGTCGTCTGGCGACGGCCGGAACAGGCCCTGGTCGACGTCCACCGGCTGAGCCTCGGCCGGCGGCGCGGCGGGCACGTCGAGCACCTCGAGGCCGAGCACGCGGTCCAGCCGGAACACCCGCACTCCCTCGGCGCGAAGGCACCAGCCCTCCAGGTAGGGCCGCCCCTCCACCACGAGCAACCGCATCGGGTCGACGTCGCGCTCGGTCGCTTCGTCCCGGCCGGGCACGTAGTACCGCAGGTGCAGCCGCCGTCCGGCGGCCAGCGCGTCGCGGATCTGGGCGGCGTACCCCTCCGCCCCTTCGTCGGGGATGTCGACCTGCACCGCGACCTGGGCGCTCGCCGACGCGGCCTCCCCGGCCGCGGCCTCAAGCTTGGCGATCAGCCGCGACAGCGCCGACCTGTCCTCGAGTGCGGGCACCTCGGCCAGCATCCGCAGCGCGACGAGCAGCGCGCTGGCCTCGTCGACGGCCAGCCGCAGCGGCCGGCCCATGGACTCGGCCTGGCTGACGACGATCTCGCCGCCCTCGTAGGACAGGTCGATCGGGCAGTAGGGATCGGGCGCGCGCAGCTCGACGCACCACAGCAGGTTCAGGTCGTCGACGAGCTCGCGCTCGCTGACCCCGAACGCCGCGGCCGTCTCGGCCAGCCCCACCGACTTCCTGCTCACCACGTAAGGCACCAGCGCGAGCAGCCGCTGCAGCCGCTCGGTCGAGGTGACCAGCGCGCTCATGCGAGGACTCCCTTGAGCCGGCGGATCACGGCCTCGCGCAGGTCCGGCGGGTCGAGCACGACCACATCCGAACCGAACCAGGCGGCATAATCAGCGAACCAGGCTAGGTCGCCGAACCTCGTCGTCACCAGGTCCCAGCCCTCGGCGGTGTCGTCGGCCTGCACGGACACCGCGTGCCGCCGCAGCCCGACGCCGGCTCCGGTCCGCACCCTAAGCAGGGCGGTGTGCTCGGGCGCGGAGTCCCAGTCCCTGACCAGCTCGCGCACGTCGACGCCGTCCGGGACGGTCACCCGGCCCGACGGGCCGCAGAACTTCACCGGGCCCGAGATCCGGCCGAGCCGGAATACCCGGGTGGCGCCGCGCCCGCGGTCCAACCCGGCCACGTACCACCGGCCGTGCCGGTTCACCACGCCCCAGGGCTCAAGCTCGCGCCGCTGCGGGTCGCTCCGCCCGGCCGCGCGGTAGCTGAACGTCACCGGCCTGCGGTCCCTGACCGCCTCCCACAGCGGTCCGAAGGCCGGCTCGGGCCTGCCCAGCCTGGGCTCTATTCCCTGCATTCCTTGCGGCACCGGTGAGTGCTCGTCCAGGGTCTTCGGGTCCGCGTCGATGCCGGCCGCCCGCAGCTTGAGCAGCGCCCCGGCGGCGGCGCCGGCCAGCTCGGCCCGCCGCCAGACCCGGGCCGCCAGGCCCAGCACGGCCGCCTCGTCCGGCTCCAGCCTGATGTCGGGCAGGAC
>JBAUAY010001031.1:0-6806 GCA_049676235.1 Streptosporangiaceae bacterium | reverse complement strand
GCAGCGCGATCTCGGGCGACCCCCGGCTGACCCCGAGCTGCAGCCGGCCACCGCTGATCAAGTCCGCCGCCGCCGCTTCCTCCGCCATGTACAGCGGGTTCTCGTACCGCATGTCGATGACGGCGGTACCGATCTCGATCCGGCTCGTCTTCGCCGCGATCGCGGAAAGCAGCGGAAACGGCGAGGAAAGCTGCCGCTCAAAGTGGTGGACACGGACGAACGCCCCGTCGATACCGATCTCCTCGGCCGCCTGCGCCAGCTCGATCGTCTGCAGCAGCGCGTCAGCCGCCGTCCGGGTCTGCGATTCCGACCGCGGCTGCCAGTGACCGAACGACAAGAAACCAATCCTCTTCATGTCCACCGCAGCGTTCGCGACGCGGCCTGGATTCCCGCCCCTACCGTCATGACGCCGGGCGGGCGCCGGCCCGCACCGCGCCGAGGCCCGCGGCTACGACGAAGGCAATGCCGGTCAGTGACCAGGCCCTGGGCACCTGGCCCAGCAACGCGAACCCGGCGATGAGGGCGAGCGCCGGCTCCAGGCACATCAGGGTGCCGAACGCCGCGGTCGTCAGCCGCCGCAGCGCGTACATCTCCAGGCTGAACGGCACGACGGGCAGCAGCAGCGCCAGGCCGAGGCCCACGAGCACCAGGTGCGGCGTCAGAATCGGGATAACGCCAGGTCCCGCCACCGCGGTGGCCACCAGGGCGGCCACTGGAATGGACACGGCGAGTCCCTGCAGGCCTGCCACCTCATCACCGACCGCCTGAGTGAGCAGGATGTAGCAGGCCCAGCACACCGCCGCGCCGAGGGCGCAGGCGATGCCCGCGAGGCTGGCGCCACCCTGCCACGGATGAGTCAGGAGCAGCACGCCGACCGCGGCGAGCCCCGGCCACATCAGCCTCCGGCCGCCCCGGCCGCGGGCGACGGCCACGCCGAGCGGACCGAGGAACTCCAGCGCGCTGGCGGTGCCGAGCGGGAGCCGGGCCACGGCTGCCATGAAGAGCATGGTCACTCCGGCGGTCACCACACCCAGGGCGACGGCCGCGAGCAGCACCGGGCGCCGGAACCGCCAGGGCCGGGGCCGGACGGCGATCAGCAGGATCACTGACGCCCAGGCCAGCCGCAGCCAGACCGTACCCAGCGGACCAACCTGCCCGAACAACGGGACGGACAGGGCCAGGCCGAGCTGAACACAGGTCATCGAGCCCACGGCCATCAAGGTGCCGACCTGGGCCGGAGACCTGGACTGAGCCGCGGCGACGATCATGTAAGTCAGTACATACGAGGGAATCGTCCGTGTCCACGTGAGTTTCATTGACATACCGTTCATGAATGCTGAATGATTTGGTCGTGGATCCGCGCCGTCTCGAACTGCTGCTTGAGCTGTCCCGCCTCGGCTCGATGCGTGAGGTCAGCGAGGCGATGAACATCACCACCTCCACCGTCTCGCAGCAGATCGCGGTCCTGGCCCAGGAGGCGGGTACCCCGCTGATCGAGCCGGACGGGCGGCGGGTGCGGCTGACCCCGGCCGGACGACGGCTAGCCAGCCACGCGGTCACGGTCCTGGCCGCGATCGAGGCCGCTCGCCGGGACCTTGACCCGTCGGCGGCGCCGGCCGGGACGGTGCGCGTGGCGGCGTTCGCCTCGGCGGTCCACCAGATCCTCCTCCCGGTCGTACGGATCCTGGCCGACCGTCAACCGGAGGTGCAGGTACATATCCACGAGCACGAACCCGCCGAGGCGCTCGACCTGCTCGCCGCGGATCAGGTCGACCTCGCCCTGACCTATGACTACAACCTGGCTCCGGCCAGGTTCGAGCGCAGCCTGGCCAGCCAGCCCCTCGGCAGCACTCCCTGGAGCCTGGGCACGCCGACTGCCCCCGGCCGCGAACGCGGGACCGCACTGGAAGTCTTCCGCCGCTACCGGGACCACGACTGGATCGTCGCCTCACGCAACCCCGCCGACGAGGAGGTCATCCGCCTGGTGGCCTCGCTGGCCGGCTTCCAGCCGCGCATCACGCACAGCGCCGACAGCCTGGAGTTGCTGCAAGAGATGATCCTCGCGGGCGTCGGAGTCGGGCTGCTCCCCGCGGCGCGGCCGTCCGCCCGCGGGGTGACGCTACGGCGACTGCGGCAGCCGGAAGTGACCGTGCGGTCCTATGCCGTGACGCGCCAGGGCCACTCCGCGTGGCCGCCTCTCGCCCTGGTGCTCCGGCTGGTTCAGGACCTCACCTGAGCAGCTTTTGCATCTCGCGGAACTCCGGATGCCGCGAATCGCGCAGCCACTCGAACAGCACCATCTCCGACGTCACGATCTCCGCGCCGTGCTGCCGCGCCCGGTCGATGGCGGCCGCGCGGTCAGCCGGATCACGCGAGCCGGTCGCGTCCGCTGCCCAGGCCACCCGGCGCCCGGAGGCGAGCAGGTCGAGCACCGTCTGCAGGACGCAGACGTGCGCCTCGCAGCCCGCCACGACGATCTGGCCGGACTCGGCGGGCAGCAGGGCGGCAAAGCCCGGGTCACCCGCCGCCGAGAACGTCGTCTTGGACAAGACCGCCTGCGGGTACGCGGCGAGCGGCGGCACCGTCGGGCCCAGGCCCGCCGGGTTCTGCTCGGTCGCGCGGACCGGCACATCCAGCCGCCGCGCCGCCGCCGCGAGGCGCACGGCCCGGGCCAGTACCGTCTCGTGATCATAGATGGCCGGCATGAGCCGCTGCTGCAGGTCGATCAGCAGCAGGACGGCACCCTCCGTGGTGAGTAGCACGCAACCGACGCTACGTCACCGGATCCCGGTCGGCCAGAAATGTCAGTGGCCCGGCGCACGATAGGAGTGGAAACAACACGAAGAACCAGGTACGGAGACTTGAGATGGCAGCAGGCGATACGCAGATCACGATGGCGGGAAATCTCGTTGATGACCCGGAGTTGCGTTTTACCCCGGCGGGGCAGCCGGTGGCTCGGTTCCGGGTGGCATCGACCCCGCGGTACCTCGACAAGAACACGAACGAGTGGAAGGACGGGGACAGCCTGTTCCTGACGTGCAATGTGTGGCGTCAGGCGGCCGAGAACGTAGCGGAAAGCCTGACGCGGGGCACGCGGGTGATCGTGTCGGGGCGGTTGCGGCAGCGGTCGTATGAGACCAAGGAGGGCGAGAAGCGGACCGTGTACGAGGTGGAGGTCGATGATGTCGGCCCCTCGCTGCGGAACGCGTCCGCCAAGGTGAACAGGGTCGCCAGGAACGGTTCGGGCGGCTCAGGCGGGTCGGCGGGTCCGGGCGGGTCGGCGGGTCCGGGCGGCTCAGGCGGCCGGGCCGCCGGCGGTCAGGGCAGCGCAGGCGGCGCGGACGCCGATCCGTGGGCGTCCAACGGTCCCGGCGGCTACTCCGACGAACCTCCGTTCTAGGCGCCGTATGGTCCCAGGCCGCCCGAGAACGGCGGGCGTCTGGCGTTCGCCGAACGCCTGCGGCCCTCTTCGATCCAGGTCGGTATGGCCTCCGGGTCGGCCCCGGCCTTGCGGCACAGTTGCGCGGCGGACCTGGCGAGCGGCTCGTCGAGTTCCCCCTCCGACGTGCCCTCGAAGATCCCGGCCACTTCGGCGAGCAAGTCAGCCCGGCCCGCCGCGAGCGCACGGAGTTCGGCGAGCGCGATGGCTTCCTCGTCCTCGGTGAGCGGGCGCCACCTCGCGTGATGCCTGGCCTCGCCGGTGAGCTGCGCCACCAGGATTCGGTCGGCCGTCGGTCCCAGTCGGTGATCCCCCATCGGCATAGTCTCGCTGGCCTGCGGCGATATCGCCAGCAAGTCGGCGTGCCGCTCGTCACCGCGGCGGTGACGGGTATCGCCGGCCTGGCCACCGCTGCTTGGTCGTCACAGCCGGACCGGGACGGCCTGAAGTGGTACTGCCTCACCCAAGTGCGACGGGTAGCTCACAGAGCTTCGCGGCCGTTACAGTTACTGTTAGGTAACATCATCACCTGCGGCTGGCGCTGTGCGTGGGTGGGTTGCGGAGGCAGATGTGTCTGCTGTGGTTTTTGGTCCCGACCTGCCGGCCCGCCGCTCCCACCCCTCCCCCCGCATCGGCCTGGTGTTCGGCGCGGGCGGCGTGCTCGGGGCGGCCTGGATGACCGGCGCGCTGGCCCGCTTGCAGGACCGACTCCCGGGCACCGCCGCCGACGTTGATCTCGTCGTTGGGACGAGCGCAGGCAGCGTGCTGGCCGCTGCCTTGCGTTGCCGCGCTTCTTTCGACGAGATGGTGGCGTGGCAGTGCGGGGACGCCAGCGGGATCTTGAGCGAGTCTGTCGTGCTCGCCGCCAGGGACGGCCCGCTGCCCCCGCTCCCGCACCTGCGCCTCGGCTCGCTGCCGCTGGCGCGCGCGGCCCTGCTGCGGCCGCTTCAGGTCCCTCCGTGGGTGGGTGCGAGCGGCTGGCTGCCGCACGGCCGGGGTCAGCACGCGGCACTGCGGTCGCTGGTCAGCGCGCTGCACTCACGCCATCAGCAGGATCCCTTCGGCGCCGGGGCTCCGTCGCATTGGGTCGACGGCCACACCTGGGTGGCGGCCATGGACTATGACAGCGGGCGGCATGTGCTCTTCGGCCGGCCGGACGTGCTGGAAGTCTCTCTCCGCACCTCGGCCGACTCGCTGGCCACGCTCGATCGGGTCAGTTCGCGCGCGGCGTGATCGGGCTGGCTCGCCCGGACCCGCCGCCTACGGGGCCAGCGCGGTCTAAAGCCCCAGGTCGCCTAGTTCCTTGTACAAGTCCGCGCGGGGATGATCCGGGCTCGTCGGCAGGGCCGGACCCCCGGGCACGGCCACGGTGCCCGGCGACGGCCGGCCGCCGGAATCGCCGGGTAGCTTCGTCCGGTCCGCCCCCCGGACGGGCCGCCTGGTCCGGAAGATCCAGCCTGCGGCGATCCCGCCGATCAGCCCGCCCAGGTGAGCCTCCCAGCTCACTCCGGGAGTCCCTGGTATCGCCACGGTCAGGATGTACGCGTATGACAGCCCCATGACGACCGCGGCGAGCGCGTCGATGAGGTTCCTGTCGATAAGCCCCCGGGACAGGACGTAGCCGAAATAGCCGAAGATGAGGCCGCTCGCGCCCACCGTGAGCTCGTTGTTGCCCTGGAACAGCCAGACCGCCATGCCGCTGGTGATCGCGACCAGCACCGTCACGCCGAGGAACTTGACCACGCCGCGGTAGGCGGCGAGAAAGCCGAAGACGAACAGCGGCCCGGAGTTCCCCTCGATGTGATCCCACGAGAAGTGCAGGAACGGTGCCGTGAAGATTTCCGGCAGGCGCCCGATGTTGCGCGGCAGGATCCCGTAGCTGAAGTCGAGGTGGTAGTGGTCGGCCCAGTTGGCGACCTGGAGAATCCAGATCAGCCCGATGAACCCGACCATCAGGAAGAACGCCTTCCTGGCCTCGGCCAAGTCGATCTCGGGGGCGCGGCGCGCCGGACCGCCCTGGCCCGCCCGCGGAACCGCCGTTCCGCCGGTCAGTGAACCCGGGCCGGATTGACTAGTCATCCTCACATTGTCCATCAGCTTCGGGGCGGTGCGTCCTTTCGCGGACGCCATGGCCGGACTCAGCGGGCCTGCCGGCCACGGTAGGCCCGCATCTTCGCGCGCGCGCCGCAGACCTGCATGGAACACCACCGCGACCGGCTGGACGCGGACCGGTCGTAGAACGCCCAGCCGCACTGCAGGCCCGGGCAGCACTTGAGGCGGGCCCACGTGCCGGTGGCGGCGGCCTCGGCGATCGCCACGGCGACGCCGCCGATCACCCGGCTGAACGGATCATGGTCCGCGCTCACCAGACGTGCGCCGCCCGCCGGGTCCGCCGCGAGGGCGAGGCGGCAGGACGCCAGCGCCAGGGTCAGCCTGCTGGCAGCCTCGGGATCATGCCGCCGGGCGGTGTGACCGCCGAGGACTTGCCTGATCGCCTCGCGCAGTTCCAGCAGCGCACCGTGCTCAGCGTCGGTCAGGCGCGAGGCGGCGGGCACCAGGCGGGCCGTGGTTAGCCACCGGGCTGCTTCCGCCGCGGTGCCGAGCAGATCCCGGCCCGTCTCCGCGTTCAGCGTGTTGACCATGGCCTGGACCAGCCCCAGCGAGCCCGGGGCAGGCACCCGGGAGCCGGGATCGCGGCCGGCGATGGGCAACCTACCCGCGTTACCTTCGTACATTTTTCTATGGTAACGAACTCAGGTCACTTCATCAGATAGCTACGACGAAATATGAGCAGGCCTTGCCGATCACCGTTACCTTTTGAGAGGCTTGCTGGGTAACTGCAAGCAAGGCTCGAAACTGGGTGAGGAACGTGCTGGGCAGGACGCGTGCCGCTGTCGCGGTGATCGTGGGGTTGCCGTTGCTGCTGGCCGCCTGCAGTCACCCGGCCCGGCCAGGTCACGTCTCCGCACCGCTAACGATGACTTATTGCGGCAGCGGCCCGCAGGTCCGGCCTACGGTGGTGGAAATCGTCTGCGGGACCAGCGAAATAACGGTTGAGAGCCTGACCTGGTCGGCCTGGGATAAGCAGGTCGCTACCGCCGTCGGCACGGCCGTCGTGGACATGTGCACCTACGAGGACTGTCACAACGGCAGTTACAGCTCCGTCCCCATCGTCGTGATCGCTTCGAAGGTCGTGCGGTGCGCGCGGGACACGCAGGCCTATTCACGGCTGCAGTACGTGTTCGTCGGCGGCTCTCCGTTCCCGCAGGTGCCCCCCGATGTGAAGTTCTCTGACCACCTGACCGGAGCCCCCAGGCCCAGGCCTCCCGCGGATCAAACCGTCAGCCTGACCTGCTGAGACCTGGCC
>JBAUAY010001030.1:0-3903 GCA_049676235.1 Streptosporangiaceae bacterium | reverse complement strand
TCTTCGGCATGGGCGACGGGACGTCCAACGTCGGCCTGGGGCTGCTGAACACCAGCGCCGCGTTCGGCAACACGGACTACCACGCCCTGCTGCGCCAGTGGCTGAAGGGGATGCCGGCCGAGTGGGGCTTCACCGAGGAGAACCGTGCCGCGCCGATACGCGGCGCGGCGCTGCCGATGGGCTTCAACCGGACCCCGCATTACTTCAAGGGACTGCTGCTGGTCGGCGACGCCGGCGGCATGGTGAACCCGTTCAACGGCGAGGGGATCGCGTACGCGATGGAGTCGGGCGAGATCCTGGCCCGGACGATCACGCAGGCGCTGGCCCGGGCCCGTCGCCCCGAGACCGAGCGAGTGCTCGTCAATTACCCGCACGCGCTCAGCCAGGCCTACGGCGGCTACTACGCGCTCGGCCGCGTCTTCGTCAAGGCGATCGGCCGGCCCGGCCTGATGCGCTTTGCGACTAGGCACAGCATGTCGCGGCCCGCCCTGATGGGGTTCGCGCTCAAGCTGCTCGCCAACCTGACCGATCCGCGCGGTGACGCGGCAGACCGGCTGGTCAACGGCCTGTCCAAGCTCGCACCTAACCCTAAGTGAGTAGCTATGCAGGCAGTCCCTAGTATTGGACGTTGGCATCCGCCGCATGGAGGGAGCGAACATCGATGAGGCTGTACGTTCCGATCTTCATCCTGGCCCTGCTCGCGTTCGGCTTCGCGATCTTCTCCGTCACCTTCGGCGCTCTGGCCGGGCCGAAGCGGTGGAACCGGGCCAAGCTGGAAAGCTACGAATGCGGCATCGAGCCGACGCCGACGCCGCCGCACGGTGGCCGGATCCCGGTCAAGTACTACCTGACCGCGATGTTGTTCATCCTGTTCGACATCGAGATCATTTTCCTGTATCCCTGGGCGGTCACCTTTAACAAACTCGGCTCCTTCGGCCTGGTCGAGATGGTGGCCTTCGTCATCACTGTGCTGGTCGCGTACGCGTACATCTGGCGGCGCGGCGGCCTGGAATGGGATTAAGCCATGGGTATTGAAGAAAAGCTGCCGAGCGGCGTCCTGCTGACCTCGGTGGAGAAGGCGGCGGGCTGGGCCCGGGCGCGCTCGGTATGGCCGGCCACCTTCGGCCTGGCCTGCTGCGCCATCGAGCTATTCCAGACCGGCAGCCCAAAACACGACCTCGCCAGATTCGGCATGGAACGAGCCTCCAACACCCCGCGGCAGGCGGACCTGATGATCGTGGCGGGGCGGCTCAGCCAGAAGATGGCGCCGGTGACGAGGCAGATCTACGACCAGATGTCCGACCCCAAGTGGGTCATCTCGATGGGCGTGTGCGCCTCGAGCGGCGGCATGTTCAACAACTACGCGATCGTGCAGGGCTGTGACCACGTCATCCCGGTAGATATCTACCTGCCCGGCTGCCCGCCGCGGCCGGAGATGCTGCTCGACGCGATCCTCAAGCTGCACGACAAGATCATGAACATGAAGCTCGGCAAGGATCGTGAGCGGGAGATCACCGAGCTGGAGAACGCGCGGCTAAGCCTGCGGCCGCTGCACGTGGCCGTGCCCGAGGGAACCGAGCTGTGAGCGGACCGGACGGGACGCCAAAGGCCGGGTCCGAGGAGACCCACGGCTCGCAGGCGCCGCAGGGGCCGGTGCCGGCCGCCGGCTCGGGCGACGCCAGTGAGACCGACGGCAACCTCCCGGCGCGACTGGGTGAGGAGCGGCTGGCCGAGCCGGTCATCCGCACCGGCATGTTCGGCGTGCAGGACACCCCGGACACCTCGGGTTACGGCGGCCTCCGGGTGCACCGGGCGCCGGGGATCGAGAGCCCGCGGCCCTACGGTTCCTACTTCGACGAGGTGGCCGACAAACTGGGCAGCGCGCTCGAGGCGGCCGGGATCGGCTTCCGCGACGCGATCGAGCGGGTGGTCGCCGACCGGGGCGAGCTCACCTTCTACGTCCGGCGGGAGCGGCTGCCCGAGGTCGCGGCGAAGTTCCGCGATGACCCGGCGCTGCGCTTCGAGCTGTGCACCGGGGTGTCCGGCGTGCACTACCTCGAGGACACCGGACGTGAGCTGCACGCGGTGTACCACCTGCTGTCCATCACGCACAACCGCCGGGTCCGGCTTGAGGTGACCGCGCCGGACGCCGACCCGCACATCCCCACGCTGGTCGGCGTGTACCCCACCAACAACTGGCACGAGCGGGAAACCTGGGACTTCTTCGGGATCATCTTCGACGGCCATCCGGCGCTGACCAGGATCCAGATGCCGGATGACTGGAAGGGGCACCCGCAGCGCAAGGATTACCCGCTCGGCGGGATCCCGGTCGAGTACCGCGGCGCAAAGATCCCCGCGCCGGACGAGCGGAGGCACTACGCATGAGGCGAGCCGGGAGTAGGGCATGACCAGCAGCACGCCGCACTCGCCGGCCGGCGCGAGCGACGCCGAGGCCGCCGAGGGCCGCGTCTACATGGTCTCCGGCGAGGACTGGGACGAGATCGTCGCCGCCGCCAACGAAGCCGGGGACTTCGAGAGCGGCGAGCGGATCGTCATCAACATGGGCCCGCAGCACCCGTCCACCCACGGGGTGCTCCGGCTGGTCCTGACGCTGGAGGGCGAGACCGTCGTCGAGGTGCGGCCGTCCATCGGATACCTGCACACCGGCATCGAGAAGAACATGGAGTACCGCACCTGGACGCAGGGCGTCACGTTCTGCACCAGGATGGATTACCTGATGCCGATCTTCAACGAGACCGCGTACTGCCTCGCGGTTGAACGGCTGCTCGGCATCGAGGACAAGGTACCCGAACGCGCCCAGATCATCAGGGTCCTGATGCTCGAGCTCAACCGGATCTCCTCGCACCTGGGCGGGATCGCCCCGATGGGCTTGGAACTAGGCGCCACCACGATCTACACGCAGGGCGCGCGCCTGCGGGAACGCACCCTGGACCTGCTGGAGCTGATCACCGGCCTGCGGATGAACCACGCCTACATCCGGCCCGGCGGAGTGGCGCAGGACCTGCCTCCGGGCGCGCTCGGGGGGATTCGTGCGTTCCTCGACAGCGCGCCGGAACTCGTCCGCGATCTGCACACGCTGATCGACGCCAACCCGATCTTCATCGGCCGGAACAAGGGGGTCGCCTACCTCGACCTGGCGAGCTGCATGGCCCTGGGGGTCACCGGTCCCGTCCTGAGGTCGACCGGGCTGCCCTGGGACCTGCGCAAGTCCCAGCCGTACTGCGGCTACGAGAGCTACGAGTTCGACGTGCCGGTCAACGACATGTGCGACGCGTACGGCCGGTACCTGATCAGGATGGAAGAGATGGAGCAGTCGCTGCGGATCATCAGGCAGTGCGTCGACCGGCTGGCGGCCCGCGGTTCACTCGGCCCGGAGAAGGATCCGGTCATGATCAAGGACGCCAAGATCGGCTGGCCGGCCCAGCTGTCGCTCGGCCCGGACGGCCTCGGTCCCTCGCCGGAGCACATCGCGCACATCATGGTCCAGTCCATGGAGGCACTCATCCACCACTTCAAGCTGATCACCGAGGGTTTCCGGGTGCCGGCCGGCCAGGCGTACGCCGCGATCGAATCCCCCCGCGGCGAACTCGGCGCGCACGTGGTGAGCGATGGCGGAACCCGGCCGTACCGCGTGCACTTCCGCGACCCGTCGTTCACGCACCTGCAGTCGGTCGCCGCGATGTGCGAGGGCGGCCAGGTAGCCGACCTAATCCCGGCGATCGCGAGTCTCGATCCGGTGATGGGAGGCGTGGACAGGTAATGCCGTTCAGCGACGATGTGCGCTCCCGTCTCGACGCGGACGCGGCGCGGATCATCGGCCAGTACCCGCAGTCGAGGTCGGCGCTGCTGCCGCTGCTGCATCTCGTCCAGTCCGAGGAAGGC
>JBAUAY010001029.1:0-16707 GCA_049676235.1 Streptosporangiaceae bacterium | reverse complement strand
CTTCCGCGGCTTCCCGGCGCCGCCGCGTCCGGCGCTGCTGCGCCCGGAACCGCTGCGCCCGGAACCGCGGTCCGCGGAGCCCCGACCGGCCGACCCGCGCCGAGGCGTACGGATCTTGCCGGTTTCGCCGATGTCCTCGATGGCTTCGGCCTCAAGCCCGGCCCGGTCCCGCATCGCGCGGGGGAGCGTTCCGGTGGCCTCGCGCGGGATGTCGAGCTCGGTGTAGAGGTGCTCCGACGTGGAGTAAGTCTCCTCGGGCTCGGGCTTGCCTAGGTCCAGAGCGTCGTTGATGAGCTTCCAGCGGTGCATATCCCGCCAGTCGACGAACGTGACCGCGACGCCGGCCTTGCCGGCCCGGCCGGTCCGGCCGATGCGGTGCACGTAGGTCATGTCGTCGTCGGGGCATTCGTAGTTCACCACGTGGGTGACGTCGTCCACGTCGAGCCCGCGGGCGGCGACCTCGGTGGCGGTGAGCACGTCCACCTTGCCGCTGCGGAACGCGCGCAGCGCGCGCTCCCGCTGGCCCTGGCCTAGGTCGCCGTGGACGGTCGCCACCGCGAAGCCCCGGGTCGCCAGCGCGCTCGCGACCTGGTCGGCGGCCCGCTTGGTCTGGCAGAACACCATCGTCAGGCCCCGGTTCCTGGCCTGCAGCACTCGCGCCAGCACCTCGATCTTGTCCATCTGGTGCGCCCTGAACACGTACTGCCGCGTGCTGGGGGCCGGCGCGGGCTCGTCGTGGCCCTCGGCCCGGATGTGGGTCGGACGCCGCATGTGGCGGCGGGCGAGCGTGACGACGTCCCCTGGCATGGTCGCGGAGAACAGCATGGTCTGCCGCTGGTCCGGGACGAGCTTAACGATCCGCTCTACGTCGGGCAGGAACCCGAGGTCGAGCATCTTGTCCGCTTCGTCGAGCACGAGGGCACGTACCGCGCTCAGGTCAAGGTGGCGGCGCTCGGCGAGGTCGAGGAGCCGACCGGGGGTACCGACCACGATGTCCACGCCGGCCGTCAGCGCGTCGATCTGCGGTTCGTAGGCCCGGCCGCCGTAGACGGTGAGCACGCGCGCGCGCATGTTGACGGCGGCGGTGCGCAGGTCGTCGGCGACCTGGATGGCCAGTTCCCTGGTGGGCACGACCACGAGCGCCTTCGGCGCGCCAGCCGGGCCTTCTGCGACCAGCTCGAGCAGCGGGATGCCGAACGCGAGGGTCTTCCCGGTGCCGGTCCTGGCTTGCCCGATGATGTCCTGCCCGCGCAGGGCCAACGGCAGGGCGAGCGTCTGAATGGGAAAGGTAGTGAAGATGCCCGCGGCCTCCAGGCCGGAGCAGATCTCTTCGCTGATGTCGAGATCGCGGAACGGGACGGCCTGCGTCCCGCCGCTCGCCGGGCCGACGGCCTCGCCTCCGGATTCGGCATCCGGCAGGGCCGTCACGGACCCGGGTGACGGGGCCGGCGGTTGCGCCTCGTCCCCGCTAAAAGTTTGAGTTGACAGGGGTTCCATCCTTCATCGTGGCCCTCCCCAGCGGTTCCGGGACTGGGCCCGTCGTGTACGTTGGCTGCCTGCGGTGACCCGCTTCGGTGCGAGCTGCAACCTTGTGGCTGACGTCGCGACGCCTGTCTGGCGCGGCGACGGCCAGGGAGCCCGCTACCGTAGTTCGGGACACTGCCGTTTACTCGGGATTCCCCTAGTACGCCGGGCGGGATGCCCGGTGAAAAACAGCAGCCGATTGGACAACACGACTTTTGGTTACGTCATTCCATTGACCAGCCGCTGTCAAGCGTACCAGGAGTGGGTTCGGCCCACTCCACAGGTCTGCCGGGGAAATTAAGAACTCCCGGCACGCCCGGGGTGTTGCCGGGTCAGACGATGTTGCCGAAACCCACGCGGCGGGCTTCGGGAGCGCCGAATTCGACGTAGGCGATTTTGTCCGCCGGCACCAGCATCTTGCCGCCCTTGCTCACCGAGAGCGTGAACACGGAATGCTCGCCGCGGGCCAGCACGTCGACCAGCTGCTTCTCAATTTCGTCCGCCGGTGTGTCCGTCTCTACCACCAGCTCGCGCGGCACGGACTGAATTCCGATCTTGACTTCCACGGTGCTCCTTACCGCCAGGTCCTGCTCAGTGCTCGCTGCGGGGCCAGCCGCTGATGCCGCGCCAGGCCAGCCTGGCCACTAGTTGCTCGGCGGCTTCACGCGGGATGTGATCCCGCGTGCTGAGCCAGTACCTCGCGGTGACTTGGGCCATGCCGACCAGGCCCACGCTCAGCAGGTGCGCCTCGTCGTCGGAAAGCCCGGCGTCTTCCCTGACCGTCTGGCTGACCATATCGGCGCACTTGCGCGTGCCCCGGTCGAGCCGCTCACGCACGGCCGTCTCGTTGCTCAGGTCAGACTCGAACACCAGCCGGTAGGCCTGGCCCTGGCCGCCCACGTACTCGAAGTAGGCGCCGAAGGTAGCGGCGACCCGCTGCTTGGGGTCCGGGTTCGAGCGGAGTGCATCGCGCACCGTCTCCACCAGGGTGTCCACGCTCTCGTCGAGCAGGGCCAGGTAGAGCTCGAGCTTGCCGGGGAAATGCTGGTAGAGCACGGGTTTGCTGACGCCGGCGCGTTCGGCGATCTCATCCATCGCGGCGGCGTGGTACCCCTGGGATACGAACACCTCGAGCGCCGCGTCCAGTAGCTGCCGTCGTCGTTCATGCCGCGGCAGCCGGTTGCTGCGTGGCCTGGTATCGGACGTTGCCGTCAAATTCGGTCTCCGGGTGGCTACGCGCGGCTGCTTTTCCGCGCTCGCCCTATCCTAAGCTCCTGTCAGCGGTAGTCGTCATCGTCGAAGCCGACGGCACGTGCCTGTTCCGCCGCATCCGCCTCATCGACGTCGAACGGGACTTCGCGCCGCACTCCGGTCACGGTCTCGTCCGCGATCACTTCCTGTTGCTGCTCGATGGCGTCGTCCTCGGGCGTCTCCGTGTCCAGCTCGCTCAACGGTCCGATCCCCTTTTCCTTTAGGTCGGCCATAACCGTGCTGCTCCCGGTTCCCGCCAGCTCTCGGAGCGCTGTCTCCAGTGCTTCCCCGTAGGTGGGGAAGGCATGCACCACGTCGGCGAGGACCGCCAAGGAAATCTTGGCCCTGATGGCGAGGGTAACCTCGCCCATCCAGCTGGCCGCGTCCGGCCCTACCGCGACCGCGCCGGCCAGCACCCCGGACTTGGCGTCGGCGTAGAGCTCGAGGCAGCCGAGATCGTCCTGGCCCAGGTGAGCCCGGGTGGTGCCGCCCAGGCGAGCCCGGACCGTGATCAGCCCCCCGCCACGGGTGCCCTCCGGCGGGTGCGCCGCGGTCTCGGCATCGGCCGGGATCTTCGCGATCCGCAGCATCCTCCGTGCCCCGTTGCCCGCCGCCCCGCCCCCAGAACCGCCGGAGATCCCAGAACCGCCGGAGACCCCAGAATCCCCAAAGACCCCAGAACCCCCAGAACCTCTGGAACCCACGGAGCCGTGTCCCGCCGAGGTGCCGTTTTCCTCCGAGGCGCCGGTAGCCGCGGCGGTGCTGCCCTGGCCCGCGCCGGTGGCGACCTCGTCCCTGGCGGCCGGGGCGGCGTCCGGGACGACTCCCACCGCGAAGACCGAAGGCGTGGTGAACACGCAGCGCGGGATCGCGCTGTAGTCGGCCTCGCGGCGCTGGCCGAGGATATTCGCCGCGACCACGCTCGCCTGGTAACGGCTGGCATGGGTGTTGGTGGTGCCGGTGACGTCGCCCGCGGCCCACATCCGGCTCGTCCCAGTGACCCCAGTCACCTCGCACCTGGTGGTGGTGGGCAGCGCCATCCCGGGCGTGACCGCCAGGCCGAGCGTGTCGAGGCCCAGGCCGCCGAGCCGCGGACGCCGGCCGGAGGCGAGCAGCAGCCGGTCGGCGTCGATCCTGGTCCCGTCCTCCAGCGCGAGCGTCAGGCCGTCAGACGTGCGCTCGGCTTTGGTGGCGGGGGAGCCGAGGTAGATCTCCGCGCCGGCCCGGCGCAGCGCCGCCGCGAGGATCTCCCCGGCGAACGCGGGTTCTCCCGGGAGCAGCGAGGATTCCGCTTCCACCAGCGTCACTTGTGAGCCGAACGAGGCGTAGATCTGCGTGAGCTCGCATCCGGCGGACCCGCCGCCGAGCACGATGAGCCGCCGGGGCAGATCGGGCGAGCACAGGCTCTGCGCGGTGGTCCAGGCCGGTATGTCGGACAGGCCCTCGATCGGCGGCGCGACCGGCTCACATCCGGTCGCAATGACCAGATCCGAGTAGGTCAGCGACACGACGGTCCCGGCCGGAGCCGGGTCTGCATCCGGGGCCAGCGTCACCTCGACCGTTCCCGGACCGGTGATCCGGCCGGTGCCGCGGATCACCGTTACGCCCGCCCGGGTAAGCCGGCGCGCCGGGGCCGAGTCGTCTAGGCCGCCGGTCACCTCGTCCCGCAGGGCCGCCGCGTCCTCCCAGGTCTTCCCGCGGGCCGCAGAAAGCAGCAGCGAGTTCGACGGCAGGCAGGCTAGGTACGGAGACTCGCCCCCGATCAGTCCTGCCTCGACGAGCGCCACCGTCTTGCCGCCGCCGACCACCTCGGTGGCGACGTGCAGGCCGGCGGTACCGCCACCGAGCACGACTACATCGAAAGCGCCCATATCTCTCCGTCCCCCCTCGAACTTCGAGCCGTGGCCCGGCCTGACCCCACGGACCGTAAGGACCCCAAACTGACCGTAAGGGGCTGGTCCAGGCCCCCTTATCATCGCAGCCGCAGCTAAGCTCGCTAGCAGAGTTGGGCGAAATCCACCCGTGGTCGCCCGAAAATCACTCGAATGTATGCTCGGTTTCGGGAATTATGACAACACCAGATGATCAGCGTCACGCCAACCGGGGTAGGTGAAGACCATGCGGAGCATATGGGCTGGTGCGATCTCCTTCGGCCTGGTCGTGATCCCGGTGAAGCTCTACGCCGCCACGGAGCAGCGTGACATCACCTTCCGCCAGGTTCACCGTAAGGACGGAGCCAGGATCCAGTTCCGCCGGGTCTGCACGCTCGACGGGGAGGAAGTCCCGTACTCGGATATCGCCAAGGGCTACGAACTGCCGACCGGCGACATGGTGGTGCTCACCGACGAGGACCTAGCCGACCTGCCGCTGGTGACCGCCCACCGGATCGAGGTGCTGCACTTCGCGCCGAGCGCCCAGGTGGAGCCCATTTACGCGGCCAAGAGCTACTATCTCGAGCCCGAGTCGGCCGGGACCCGGGCGTATGTGCTGTTCCGGGACGCGCTCGAGGCGTCGGGGAAGGTGGCGGTGGCCAAGGTCGCCTTGCGCCAGCGCGAGGCGCTGGCCGCGCTGCGGGTCAGGGAGGGGATCATCACGCTCGAGACCCTGCTGTGGCCCGACGAGGTGCGCCAGCCCGACTTCGCCTTCCTTGACGAGGACATCGAGGTCCGGTCGCAGGAGCTGAAGATGGCCGCGTCGCTCATCGACACGATGACCGAGGATTTCGAGCCGGATCAGTACCACGACACCTACCGCGAGGCGCTCGAAGCCGTCGTCCAGGCCAAGGTCGAGGGCAACGACGTCGTCCGCCCGGCCGGCCTGGAATTCCCGGAGACCAGAAAACAGCCCGCCGACCTGACGGAGATCCTGCGGGCCAGCGTCGCGGCCGTCAAAACCGGGCGCGACAAGTCCGACGGCGACAAGGAGGACGACGGCAAGGAGGACGACGGCAAGGAGGACGACGGCAAGGCAGGCGCGGACGCCAAGAAGGACGCGCCGGCCAAGACGAGAACGCGCCGCAAGGCCAGTGCATGACCAAAGACGCAGGCGCCCCCATTCCGCACTGGTCGGGGCAGTTGGTTTCCCTCGGCGACTACCAGGTCTTCGTGCGCAGCGTCCCGGACGGTGACCTGGGAGAGCCCGCCCCGGTCGAGGCAGCCCCCGTTGAGCCAGCCCCGGTCGAGCCGGCACTGTGCGTACACGGGCTCGAGGGCTCCTCGCGGAACTGGACCGACCTGATGGACCTGCTCCGACCTGCTCTGGCCTGCCAGGCGCTGGACCTGCCCGGCTTCGGTGACTCACCACCTCGCCCGGACGGCCGCTACTCGATCGCCGCCCTCGCGCAGACGGTCATCGCGCTGATCGAAAAGCAGAAACGCGGCCCGGTGCACCTGATCGGCAACTCCCTCGGCGGCGCGGTCTGCGTAAAGGTCGCCGCCACGCGGCCCGGACTGATCAGGACGCTGACCCTGATCTCCCCGGCCCTGCCGGATGCGCGGCCCCGGATGGACCTGCTGCGCTTCCCCGTGATCAGCCTCCCGGGGATCGGGACGTGGCTGTTCTCCAAGCTCCGGCTCATCCCGCCCGAACGTCGCGTCGCCGACGTCATCGCCACCTGCTTCAGCGATCCCAGGTTGTTCGCGCCGGCCCGGTTCGCCGTCGAGGTCGCCGAACTGGCCCGCCGGGACTCCCTCGACTACGCGGCAGCCGCGCTGGCAGGCAGCGCCAAGGCCCTCACCACCGAGGTCCTGCGCGCGGGCGGCCGCCCGGCCTGGCGGGACGCGGCGCGTATCACCGCGCCGTCACTGGTCATCTACGGCAGCCACGACCGGGTGGTCGACCCGCGGAACGCGGGCCGGGCCGCGCACGCCTTCTCCAACGCCAGGATCGTGGTGCTGCCGCGCACCGGCCACGTCGCCCAGATGGAGCGTCCTGGCCTGGTGGCAGCCGAGATCGGTATCATGCTGGCCGCCGTCCGCCAGGACGCCACGGCCGGGCGGGCCCGGGAATTCCCGCTTGCTTCCGCCGGTTGACCGTGGCACGGGCGGGGGAAGCTACACCCGGTCCGTTCGGTCAAAAAAGTCTTTTAAAAGCACACCTTCATGGAGAGCACAGTGTCGCTGCCGCCGCTGGTCGAGCCCGCCGCCGAGCTGACGGTCGATGAGGTCAGGCGCTACTCGCGCCACCTGATCATCCCGGACGTCGGGATGACCGGGCAGAAACGACTCAAGAACGCGAAGGTCCTGGTCGTAGGGGCCGGCGGCCTGGGCTCGCCCGCGCTGCTTTACCTGGCTGCGGCCGGCGTCGGCACGCTCGGCATCATCGACTTCGACGTGGTGGACGAGTCCAACCTGCAGCGCCAGATCATCCACGGGCAGTCCGACGTGGGGCGGCCGAAGGCCGAGTCGGCCCGGGACAGCATCAACGAGATCAACCCGTTCGTCAACGTCGTGGTGCACGAAGTCCGGCTCGACTCGGATAACGCCATGGAGATCTTCGCCGACTACGACCTGATCGTCGACGGCACCGACAACTTCGCCACCAGGTACCTGGTCAACGACGCGTGCGTGCTGCTCGGCAAGCCGTACGTGTGGGGATCGATCTACCGCTTCGACGGACAGGCCAGCGTGTTCTGGGCCGAATACGGCCCGTGCTACCGCTGCCTGTACCCCGAGCCGCCGCCGCCCGGGATGGTGCCGTCCTGCGCCGAGGGCGGCGTGCTCGGCGTGCTCTGCGCCTCCATCGGGTCGATCCAGGTGAACGAGGCCATCAAGCTCATCACCGGGATCGGCGAGCCGCTGGCCGGGCGGCTGATGATCTACGACGCGCTCGAGATGACCTACCGCACGGTCCGGGTGCGCAAGGACCCGGAGTGCGCGGTCTGCGGCAAGAACCCGACGGTCACCGAGCTGATCGACTACGAGGAGTTTTGCGGCGCCGTGTCCGAGGAGGCCGCCGAGGCGGCCGCGGGCTCGACGATCAGCGCCAAGGACCTGGCCGCCATGCTGGACGCCGGAGACAACATCTTCCTCGTCGACGTCCGCGAGCCGAACGAGTACGAGATCGTCTCCATCCCCGGCGCGACGCTCATCCCGAAGGGCGAGTTCATGTCCGGGGCCGCCCTGGAGCGGCTGCCGCAGGACAAGCGGATCGTGCTGCACTGCAAAAGCGGCGCCCGCTCGGCGGAGGCGCTGGCGGTCGTCAAGAACGCTGGCTTCACCGACGCGGTGCACGTCGGCGGCGGCGTGCTGGCCTGGATCAACCAGGTCGATCCCTCGCTCCCTTCGTACTGATCCTGTCCCCGCCGCACGTCGTTTTTTCGGCCGAACGGGCCGGGGTTTCCGCCCCGGCCCGTTCGTGTGTCCGCTGGCTCACGGGGCCGCCGTTTCACCTGGCTACGAACGAGGTATATGTTCGAATGCAGGTTCAATCGCCGGGAGGCTGCCCTATGAAGGGTGATCGCGTCGAGATCGTGATTGACTCCGGTGAGGGGACCCAGACGTACGAGATAGCGGCGACCCGGGCGGGACGCCGCGTCGATATCACCAACCGGCGCGGTGTCATCGAGGTCAGCGAGGTGACCAGGACCGGGACGGCGGTCAGGACCGCGCGGTTCATGTCCAGCCGGGTGGTCGCCCTGGTCGAGCATCCAGCCGACACCTCAGGCGCCGGGTAGCCCGGGCGGCTAGCATGCCCGGATGGACCTACTCCGGCCGGTAGTTCGGCCCTACGCGTGGGGTTCGCGCACCGCGATCGCGGAACTGCAGGGGCGACCCGTCCCGGCTCCGGGCCCGGAGGCCGAGCTGTGGATGGGCGCGCACCCGTCGGCGCCCTCCGGCGTCGGCCCGGACGCTGGCTGGCCGACCGCGCTGGACGCGGTGATCGCGGCCGACCCGGTTCGTGAGCTCGGCCCGGAGTGCGCTTTGCGATTCGGCGGACGGCTGCCGTTCCTGCTCAAGGTGCTGTCGGCCGAGCGGGCCCTGTCGATTCAGGTGCATCCCTCGCGCGCGCAGGCCCAGGCGGGTTTCCTGGCCGACGACGAGCGCGGCCTGGCGCCGGACGACCCGGCCAGGAACTACGTGGACGACTGGCCCAAACCCGAGCTTCTGTACGCTCTCACCCCGTTCGAGGTGGTGGCCGGCCTGCGCACCCCCGCCGACGCAGCGGACCTCCTGCGTACCCTGGCCGTGGACCGGCTCCAGCCGCTGGTCGGCGAGCTTTCTGCCGCGACCAGCGAGCAAGCCATGGCGGGCGCGCTTGCGTCGGTCCTGGAGTGGCCCGAGCCCGGTCGCGCTGGGCTCGTGGCCGAGGTCGTCGCCGCGTGCTCGAAGCTGGCGGCTTCTGGTTCTGAGGTCAGCCCCTACGCGGATGCGTGCGCCGCGGTGGTGCGGGTCGCCGCGGATCACCCGGGTGACCTCGGGATAGTCGCGCTGCTGCTGATGCGGCACGTCGTGCTGCAGCCCGGCCAGGCCGTGTTCATGCCGGCCGGCGGGTTGCACGCCTACCTGCGGGGGACCGGGATCGAGCTGCTCGCCAACTCCGACAACGTGGTCCGGGCCGGACTCACGGGCAAGCACATCGACGTGCCCGAGCTGCTGAAGCTCGTCGACCCGGTCGTTTCTGTGCCGGTCATCGCGCCCCGGGTCCTCCCCGACGGGATCGCCTGGTTCGACACCCCGGCCCCGGAATTCCGCCTTTACCTGCTCGACCTCACCGGGCCCGCGCTCGCCCTGCCCGGCGCCGGCCCGCGGATCCTGCTGTGTCTCCAGGGCGCTTGCGTGCTGCGTTCGGCGTCTGGCGAGGCGCTCGAACTGGCCCGCGGCGCTTCTTGCTTCATCTCCGCCGCCGACGCCGTGGTCCACGCCGCGGGCTCCGCCCGCCTAGCCCTAGCCGCCCCCGGAGCGCCCTAGCCTCCCGCGCTCCGGCTCCTCCCGCGCTCCGGCTCGTCCCGCGCTCCGGCTCGTCCCGCGCTCCGGCTCGTCCCGCGCCCCGGCTCGTCCCGCGCCCCGGCTCGCCCCGGGCGCCCACCTCCCCGGCGGAGGCGTGCTTTCATCCCCGGCCCTGGCCCCGGCGGGAATGACGTTCTGTCACGATGAGTAATGGCGTTGGCGGGCCCGGTCGGCGGGGCTAGAATGAGGGTGTCTCTGGTGCCGTCGGCGGGAGAGTGGCGTTGAGGTTCTGAGGTCAGCGATACCGCGCTTGTGCCGGTCTGGCACCCGCGTGACCTCGGGCTGAGCCCTCGCGGCGTGGTGTCGCCACACGTAACGGAAATCCGTCCTACGTGCTGGGAGCCGCGCCTCATGACCGCCGCGATTATCTGCTCAGATCTTAGTTTTAGCTGGCCCGACGGGGCGCCCGTGCTGTCCGGCCTGACCGTCTCCTTCGGCCCGGGCCGCACCGGGCTGATCGGGGTCAACGGCTCGGGTAAGTCGACCCTGCTCAGGCTGATCGCCGGGGAACTGCGCCCGGGCTCCGGCGTGATCCGCGCCCGCGGTGAGGTGGGCTACCTGCCGCAGGCCATCACGCTGGGGACTCGTCGCACCGTGTCGGACCTGCTCGGCATCACCGCCGCCCGGGAAGCCCTGCACGCCATCGAGGCGGGTGAGACAGGAGAGGCGGCCTTCGCGGCAGTCGGGGACGACTGGGGCGTCGAGGAGCGCGCCCGCGCCTGGCTGGACCGGCTGGGTCTCGGGCAGCCCGGCCTCGGCGGGGTCGGCCTGGATGACCGGGTGGAACGGCTGTCTGGCGGTGAGACCATCCTGGTCGCGCTGGCCGCGTTGTTCCTGCGGCGGCCAGACATCCTGCTGCTGGACGAGCCGACCAACAACCTCGACCTGGACGCGCGTCTGCGGCTGTACGACACGGTCGCGTCCTGGTCCGGGGTGATCGTGATCGTCAGCCATGACCGCGAACTGCTCGGGCTGGTGGATCAGGTCGCTGACCTGTCCGGAGGCGGAATCCGCATGTACGGCGGCAACCTGGCCGCCTATACCGAGCTTCTCGCGGCCGAGCAGGCGGCGGCGGAACGGGCCGTCACCGCGGCCGCCGCCGACGTCCGCCGGGAACAGCGCGACCTCGTCGACGCGCAGGTCAAGCAGGCCACGCGGGACCGGCAGGGCCGCAAGGTCGCCGCCTCAGGCAGCATTCCCAAGATGGTCGCGGATGCCCGTAAGAAGCATGCCCAGGAGTCCGCGGGCCGGTCCCGGGAACTGCACGGCGAGCGCCTCCAGGCCGCCCGTGACCGGTTGGACGAGGCGGAGCAGGCGGTCCGGGATGACGCGAAGATCCGGGTCGAGCTGCCGGGCACGGCCGTCCCGGCTGGGCGTACCGTCCTGACCGTGACCGGGCTGGCGGGCGCGCACTGGCATCCGGCGTCCACCGCGGATCCCGCCCGCGTAACGGACCCGGCGGTCACCCAGCCGGGCGTGCTCGCGGAGTTCATCGTCCGCGGGCCGGAACGGATCGCCTTGGTCGGCCCGAACGGCTCAGGCAAGACCACTCTGCTGCGCGCGATCGCAGGTCCGGCCGGGCGCCCGGGCGTCGATGTCCGGCTGGGCGCCGTGGTCGGTTACCTGCCCCAGCGGCTCGACATCCTCGACGACTCGCTGAGCGTGGTCGACAACGTGCGGACAGCGGCTCCGGCCGCGTCGGTGAACGCGGTCAGGGCGAGCCTGGCCCGGTTCCTGTTCCGCGGCGAGCGGGCCGACCGCCTGGCCGGAACGCTGTCCGGCGGCGAGCGGTTTCGCGCGGTCCTTGCGGCCCTGCTGCTCGCCCAGCCCGCGCCCCAGCTGCTGCTGCTCGACGAGCCGACGAACAACCTGGACATGGCGTCGGTCCGGCAGCTGTCTGCGGCGCTCGAGGGCTACCGCGGCGCGATCCTGGTGGCCAGCCACGACGTGCCGTTTCTGCGTTCGGCCGGGATCACCCGCTGGCTCCGCCTGGACTCCGCAGCCGGCCTGACCGCGATCGACCCGCTATAACGCGTGGTCCGACCCTCCGGCCGCTCTCGTGTCGGCCCGTGCGTTGGCCGGCGCGCGCGGAGTCCGCTAGACTTCGTGAACGCACCCGGCCACCGGGTCCGATGCCATTGGGGTATGGGGTAATTGGCAGCCCGACAGGTTCTGGCCCTGTTAGTCTAGGTTCGAGTCCTGGTACCCCAGCAGTTCAGTTGACAGCGCGGACGTCGTTCACGTCCGCGCTTGTCCATTTCGGGGGTTCTCGTGCTGATTAAGGCCTGCCTGAACGGTGGCACGACTCGCGATGAGCATCCGTCCGTGCCGCAGACGCCGACCGAGCTCGCCGCCGACGCGGCCGCGGCGGTCCGCGCCGGGGCCGGAGCCGTTCACCTGCATCCCAGGGACTCCTCCGGCGCGGAGACCCTCGGCGCTGAAGCGGTCCTGGCCGCGGTCGCGGCCGTCCGGGCGGCGGTGTCCGCCACCCCGGTGGGCGTGACGACCGGGCTGTGGATCGCCGGCGGTGATCAGGCTCGCCGGATAGCGCACGTATCGCGCTGGACCGGAGACGGCCAGCCGGATTTCGCCTCGGTCAACTTGTCCGAGCCCGGCGCGGACGAGCTGGCCGAGTTGCTCAGCGAGCTGGGCGTCGCCGTCGAAGCCGGGGTCCGGTCGGTCGCTGACGCCGACCAGCTCGCGGCCAGCGGCTTCGGTGGGCACGTGCTGCGGATCCTGATTGAGCCGGACGATGGGGTACCCGAGGTGGCGGTCGCGGTCGCCGCGAACGTGGAGGCAGCGCTGAAGGAGCATGGTTTGGTCGCACCGCGCCTGCACCACGGGTATGGCCCGGCGACCTGGCCCGTGCTGCGCGCCGCGATCCGAATGGGCCGCGACATCCGCATCGGCCTAGAGGACACCACGGTCCTCGCCGATGGCCGTGTGGCCAGCGGGAACGGCGAGCTTGTCGAGGCCGCCGTGCGGCTGGCCGCGGAGCTGAGCCGTCCGTCATAGCCGCCGGTTGGCCTGACCGGCGGCGAGGCGGTAGTCTGTAGCGCGCTGGCCTCACCAGTATCCGGGTTCCGCGGGATGGTATAAATCCTGTCGGGACCATGCATGGCCCCGTCGTCTAGAGGCCTAGGACGTCGCCCTCTCAAGGCGGTAACGCCGGTTCGAATCCGGTCGGGGCTACCAACGAAGTGCCAGGCCAAGGGCCTGGTACTAGTTATGTCGACTACTTGCGTTCCGCGGGCCCACCGGGCCCGCACCATTTCCGGATCTTCGGTGGCTTATCAATATTCGGCTGGCCGGGCCTCACTCGCGGGCCACGCCAGCCGCGTCGGGATGCCAACCGGCCGGGGTATAACGAATCTGTTGGCTGGCATCAGATCGCGGACCGGCCAGGTGATCAAAAGCCAGGAAACTCGGGCGGGACGGTCAGGGGCGGCATGGCGGAGCACCGGTTACTCGCTACGCCACTGGGAGCGGGGCGCACATCGCCTACCAGATCCTCGGTCATGGGCCGGCCATAGTGATCGTTCCCGGCTTCGCGTCGCACCTGGAGGTGGAGTGGGAGGACGGCGCCTGCCGCTCTTTCATCCGTCGTCTCGCGGCCTTCGCCAGCGTGGTGCGCTTCGACAAACGCGGCACTGGATTGTCGGATCCGGTCCAGGAACTCCCTTCCCTCCAGGAGCGCGATGCCGACCTGGCCGCCGTGATCGCTGAGGCCGGTGTGGAGCGGCCGGTCCTGCTCGGATTCTCCGAGGGCGGGTCGATCGCCGTACGGTTCGCGGTCACCCATCACGAATCGGTTCGCGGCCTGATCCTTTACGGGGCGTCCGCCCACAGGCCGCCGCCGTGGGCCATGGAACAACTGCGCATGGCCGCTGCTGTCTGGGGGACCGGGGCGTCGATCGAGCTGTTTGCCCGCAGCCAGGCAGATGATCCAAGGGCGCGCAGGGAACAGGCTCGTTTCGAGCGCGCGTCTGCCAGTCCGGCCATGGCCCGGGCTCTGGCCGAGTCGCTGATGCTGGTCGACGTGGAGAGCCTGTTGCCAAGCATCAGCGGGCCGACTCTGGTCGTGCACCGCACTCAGGACGTGATCCCGGTCGAAGAGGGGCGGTTTCTCGCCAGCCACATCCCGTCCAGCCGGTTCAGGGAGCTTGCCGGGGTGGACCACCGCCCCTGGGTAGGCGATTCCCCGGCCGTGATCAACGAGATAGAACGATTCCTCGCCTCACTGGCACCTGCCTCGGCTGAGTCCCGCGGGTCGGCTCCACCCAGACGCCGTCGTCCGATGAGGCAGACGACCGGATGGGCAAGCCTGACCGAACGCGAGCAGGCGGTTGCTGCCCTGGTGACTGCGGGATGCTCGAACCCGGAGATCGCTCGTCGCCTCTATATCAGCCGGGAGACGGTGCAGACACATCTCAAGCACATCTTCGGGAAGCTGGGCGTCGACTCGCGGACGGCGCTGGCCGCCCTTGCCGCCAACCATCTTGCGAGGAGAAATCCCTGATCTGAGGGATGCTGCCGGGTTTCAGGCGGCGCAGGATGACCGCATGACCGTGCACGCGCTCTCCGGTACGGCGCCCATCTCGGAGCCTGGCGCCCTGGACATCTCCGGCTGGATCGCCCACTGGGCGCAATGGACTCCCGGCAAGACGGCGCTGCGCTTCGAAGGCCGCTGCGTCAGCTATGCCGAGCTTGCGCGGGCCGTCAGACGGGTAGCGGCCTGGCTCGGCGCCAACGGCGTCTCACGTGGCGATCGGGTCGCCTACCTGGGGCCGAACTGTCCCGAGCTCCTGGAACTGCTCTTCGCCTGCGCCCGTATTGGCGCCATCTTCGTGCCGCTCAACGTCCGGATGCCCGCTGCGGAGCTGCGCGTCTTCCTGGCGGTGACCCGGCCGCGGCTGGTGGTGGCCGAGGACGGCTTTCGAGACGTGGCTCTGGCTAGCGCAGGCGAAGACCGGCACGACCGGGTCGTGACGTTCGCAGGCGCAGCCGAGCAGGAGGGCTTCGCCGATGCAGAGCGGGCGCGGCCGGATCCGGGCCCTGACCTGGCGGCGCCGGTCCTGATCCTGTTTACCTCTGGGACCACCGGGCGGCCCAAGGGCGCCACCTTCACGCAGGAGAACATGACGTTCAACGCGCTCAACGTAATCACCGCGTTCGGCATGACCGCCGCGGACGAGATCTTGACCGCGGTACCGATGTTCCACTCTGGTGGCCTGTTCATCCACACCACTCCGGGCTTGTGCGCTGGCGCCACGGTAACGATCCATCGCGAATTCGACCCCGGCCCGCTGCTGGAGGACGTGCAGCGGTACCGCGTGACCTTGCTGGCCTGCGTCCCTGCGATGACGTTCGCGCTCGCGGTCCACCCGGCATGGGATCAAGCCGACCTGAGCAGCCTGCGCTCGGTGCTGACCGGATCGACATTCGTGCCCCGCCGGGCGGTCGAGCCATGGCAGCAAAGAGGGGTCCCGGTCATGCAGGGCTACGGGAGTACGGAGACCTGTCCGGTTGTCACGTCACTCCCGGCCGGCAGCCCCGGCGAAATGGCGCTGACCGTGGGCAAGCCCGTGCTATACCACCGAGTCAGAATCGTCGACGCGGCGGGAGGAGACGTCGCTGCGGGCGAGCCCGGCGAGATCTGGATCCGCGGCTGCAGCGTGATGCAGGGCTACTGGGAGAACGCACAAGCGACGCGCGAGGCCTTCCGCGACGGCTGGTTCCGCAACGGCGACCTCGGGTTGTTCGACGAGGAGGGATACCTGCACATCGTCGACCGGATCAAGGACATCATCATCGTGGGAAGCTCGAACGTTTACCCCAGTGACCTGGAGACAGTGCTCAGCGACTGCACCGACATCTGTGAGGCGGCCGTGGTCGGCAGGCGCGACGACAGGCTGGGCGAGGTGCCGGTCGCCTGCGTCGTGCCCGTCCCCGGCCGTTCGCTGACCAGAGAACAGGTGATCGCGCTCTTCGACGGCAGGCTCGCGACCTACAAGCATCCCCGTGACGTCATCTTCCTCGCTGCGCTCCCGCGCAACGCGACGGGCAAGGTTCAGAAAACGGTCCTGCGCGACCTGTGCGCGGACCAACTTGAGGTCACGCGTCGCGAGTCATCCGCCAAGCGCCGGTCACCGACCAGCGCCACCGCGCCGGCCCGGATCGACACCCGCCTCGGTCTCGAGGATGACGCGCCGCTCGGGTCAGGTGTCGATGTTCGGGTTTCCTGCGGGCAGGGGGACCAGGTGCGCGGGCGGCTGCGGGATCGCGATCTGGGAGTGGACGCTGAGGTCGGGCCGGACGTGCACGAGTTCGCCGGGGGCGAGCATCCGCCAGCCGCTCTCGCCGTCGAGCTGCTCAGAAGCGATGACCACCGAGGCCGTGCGGTCTAGCCCAGGGACGTGCACGGAAGACGTCGCGCTGCGGACATGCAGTCCTGGTTCCCCTGGGCCCGGGTCAGCTGGGCGCTCGAGGATGTGCAGGGCGTGCTGGCCCGGGTAGCGCAGCGCCCATAGCTCACCGGGCCTCGCGACGATGGTGTTCAGCGCCGAGACCGGCAGGCGTTCGGCGATCCAGCTGGCCGCGGCGGTGATCCCGGCCCCGACGTCACCGCCGCGGGCGTCGGTCTCCTTGGTGATCAGCGCGAAGTAGCGCTCGGAGTCGGTATCGCCGAGCACCAGGCGAGCGTAGGAGCCGAGCTCGCTGTCCAGCTGAGCGAGCTCACCGAAGCCGCCGTTGTGCGCCATCACCCGGCCGTCCATAACGAACGGATGAGTATTCTGCACCGTCCGCCCGCCGGCCGTCGCCCACCGGACGTGCGCCACGAAGGACGAGGACTCGGCCTGCCTGGCTTCCCGGATGAACTCCGGGTCGCTGAACGCCGGTTCGGGCTGCTTGTCGAGCACGGGTTCGCCCGCCGGGCCGAAGAAGCCGAGGCCGGCCCCGTCGACGTTGCGGTGGCTCTGCGCCT
>JBAUAY010001028.1:0-5992 GCA_049676235.1 Streptosporangiaceae bacterium | reverse complement strand
GCGGCGGCCACTTCCCATCCGCCGAGCAGCCCGACCTGCTCAGCCGCGACATCGCCGCCTTCTTCAACGACCTCAGCGCTGAGGCCAGCCCGCAATGACGCGCTTACAGTAACGGCAGATCTGTTCCCGCGCCGCGGCCGGCATCCCAACCGCAAGACAAGCGAATATTCGGCGATCCGTAATTGTTCGCGCTAATTACAATATGCCTGCTTGTCGCGTTACGCGACCGCAGAGAGCGCTGGCCGAGCCTGTTGCGGCCCACCTGGTTCGTGGTCGATGATGTGACCTACCTGCCGTTTACAAGACGGTCTGTCGCGCCGCGGGTCACCATGGCCAGAGAGATGACTCAGCGCAACTGAGCCGCGTCTTTGCTGGATACTGGGCTGCATGGTTATCTAGCAGTCGTGCCGCCGTATGCCAGGCAAAGCCGTCTTGTCCGTGTTATCGGGTGTTGATCCCCATCATGGGGAACGTTCGCCGCGAAGGCGAAGCAGACGGGCTTTGTGTCTTGCGCTGACGCGGCTTCGCCTGGCTTGTGCACCGCGTTTACTGCTGGCGCGTCTCTGAGATGAGCTTGCGGCCAAGGGTGCCGCGCACGAGAGGGAACATCGTGAGCTATCACCGCTCGGTGTCATGGACTGTGGAGGAGGTGCTCGCCCAGGTCGCGTGGGCAGGTGAAGACGCGAAAGCGGTAGCCAGGGTCCTGGTCGGCTGGGCAGCCGGTCATGCTGGCATCGGAATCAAGGGCGGCAGGGGCCTGACCGGCAGGGCCTTGACGATGTATGCCGGCTCCGGCCGGGCAAGGGCGTGCTGTCGCTGTGCTCATCTGGCACCTGCTGTCCGACCCCGGCCGCCCGGTACACCGACCTCGGCGCGAACTACTACCAGACCCGTACCGGCACCGACCGTAAACTCCGTAACCACATCCGCCAGATACAGGCCCTCGGCTTCGAGGTTACCCTGGCCAAGACCCCGTAACCCATACCGCCCTGACCAGGTCCGATCACCGCGCCAGGCCCGGGTCCGCTGTCGCGCGCCTATTTCCGCTGGGAGATTTTCCGGTCAGGCGGAATGTTAGAACTGACGGCCTCCGGCGAATCCGTGTCGGGTAGTGGAGGGTCTTGGAGTCCGCTCTTCAGGCCGGTGTGCCGGGACAGCGTAGTCATGGCATGCTGGCGATTCCAGGCAGTGGCTAGGCCGGGGTCGGCGGGCAGCTGACCGGTACCCGTGCCAGAGCGTGGTGTGATCGGATCGGGCTGGCCATCGCCGGACGGTTCGGGCGCGAGGGCGCTCAGGTCGTGATCACCGGCCGGGACTGTGCCCTGGGCGAGCGGGCCGGGCAGGAGCTCGGGCCAGGGCGCCCGGTTCGTGGCCGCGGACGCCGCCGACCCGGACGCCGTCGCGGCATCGGTGCCCGCGGCCGTGGATCATCTAGGCGGCCTGGACGTGCTGGTGAACAACGCGGGCGCAGGGGTGACGGCCCGGCTGGCCGGCATGTCGCTGGCCGGCTACGACCAGGTGATGAACGTCAACGTGCGGGGCTGCCTGCGGTACGCGCAGCACTCCTATCCGCCTCTGGCCCGCCGCAGCGGTGCATGATCCACATTGCCTCCGATGCGGGGATCTGGGGCGAGCAGGCGACCGGCCTGTACTCGGTGACCAAGGCGGCCGTGGCCATGCTGGGCAAGATGCTCGCGCTGGACGACGGGCCGGACGGCGTGCGCTCGAACGTGCGGTGTCCCGGCGATATCTGGCCCGGCATGCGGCACATGGCCCGCCCGGCCAGCAGGACCGCGGCGAAGACGCGGGTGACTGGCCGGTACCGTCCATCGGCCGGGTGGGCCGGGCCAGCGATCAGGCCGGGTTCATCACCGGGACCACCCTGCTGGCGGACGGCGGAATGACCGCCGGCTACCTGCAGCGTGAACGGGACGGCAGGGACCAGTAGGACCTGCGTCCGCGCGGCTGTATCAGGACGGCGGTTGCGCCCCCCCGATATCGCATACGAGCGCGCTGGTTCCGCTGCCCTCACCGGCCGGGCCGCGCGGCCACGGGGAAAGAAAGAAGGAATTGACGATGGCTGAGGTTGCGTGCTTTTGCGGCTGCTGTTTCTCATTCGACGGGGCGGCGGGGGCCTGTCCCACGTGCGGTGAGGTCGCACGCCTGACGGCCGGCCCGGTGACCGAACCCGCCGGGCGCAGCAGGCCGGAGCATCCGGTACCGGTCACGAACGGGGACAGGCAGAACAGGCATGTGCCGGACGTTCCCCCGGAACGGATCGAAGCCGACGTGGCCCTGTCCGACGTCGCTCTGTCCGGCATCGCGGCCGGGGCGATCGCGGGTAATACCGGGCCCGCCGCGCAGCGGCGAAGCTGATAGCCGTAGCGGGCTGGTCACACGGGCAATGAAAACGGCCCTTCCAGGTGCTCCTGGAGGGCCGTTTTGCCTGGTAGCGGGGGCGGGATTTGAACCCGCGACCTCTGGGTTATGAGCAAGCCGATCGACGTCCCAGCCCGTCCCGCCCCGTCGCTCACGCCCATTCTGATCTCGGCCGGCGACGCCGCGCGGTCTCAACCCGTCTCACCATGTCCGGCTCGTTGCGAGGTGTCTTGGTCACAATCACGGTCACAAGAGCCGGATGGGGTCAGAGGTGTGGGCTGACGCCGACCGTCCGTTTTTCAGGCGTAGCGGATCGCCTGTTGGGGTGATCCGGTCTGCGTCCAAGCGTGGCGGGATGCTGTCGTGTGTCAGCGGCAGGGATCGGCCGTCGACGTTGCTGTCACCGCTGCTGTCAACGAGCTTCTGTTCTGCAGGCAAGATTCAAAGTGTCCGGGACCGTCCAACTGGCGTTCCTCGTGGCGCGGGTGGCGAGAATCGAACCCGCACTATCAGCTTGGGAATCTGTGCGGTTTCGGCTTCTACGTGGCCTGACCTGCGGTTCGGGGTGCCCGCGAGTGACCGTGAGAGACCCCTCGTTACCGGGTTAATGGCCCAGCGGCATGGTGTTCAACCTTGGGGCCACTTCGTGCTGATGTTGGTGATCACTGGCTATTGAGGGCTGCCCAGGGACATCTGGAGACCACGTTGAACGGCGACTGGTCCAGTAACTCGAGGCCGTATAACCAACTTGGCAGAAGGCAACTCGGACCGCCGGGAGCGTCGGCGGGGAGGACGGAAGCGGCGCGGCAGCAGCTTGCGGCATGACTCCTGGCGTGTCCGCTCCCGGTTTGCCCTCTTCCAGCCCTTACTGTAAATGCGCTATCTTTGCGATGCGTATTTGCGGAAAAGGTAGGGCGATGCATGGCTTCCAGTAAGCGATATGATTCGGAGTTCATTCTCAGTCTGGTCGTCTTTGCGAGATACCACGGCCGCCAGAAGGACTTGAGGCAAGTTGCACCGCCTCCGGAACCCAAATGCAACCTATATATCGTCTCAAGCGCTCCCCGCGTGACAGCAGATCCAGCTAGCGTACGCTTCACTAAGTCGGGAGAGCTGTTTGTCACCATCATCCCTAGCGGTGATCTTGCAGGTGTAGGAACCGCCATGATCACTTCCGGGGCCGTGCCCGCGCTGCTACCGGCCCATGCCGACGTGTCGCACCCTACTCTGGCGCCGCCTCCGGCTGCCTTTGCCCGCCGGGCTTGGGGCGGCTGTAACGTCGCTACCGTGACGGGCGCTGCGGGCTGGCCGGAGATGGAGCTGGGCGCGCCGGAGATTGCCCGGCTCGGCATGGCCCGTCTGAACGCCGCGCACGTTGGGTTGCTCGGTACATTGCGCGTCGATGGGTCGCCTCGCATCAGCCCGGTCGAGCCGTACTTCGCGGCGGGCCAGCTGCTCGTGGGGGCCATGGCCTGGTCGAAGAAAGCAGCCGACCTGCGACGAGACCCGCGGTACGTCCTGCACAGCACTGTCACCGGCCCAGACAGCGGCGAGGAGGAACTCAAGCTCTACGGGTCAGCCGTTGAGGCCGGGCAAGAACTTCGCAGTGAGGCGGCCAGTGCATGGTGGCAGACATGGCCCGCTGAAAAGGCCGCCGTGTTCTGCCTGCACATCGCGCAGGCCGTCGCCATCGAATGGGATACCGGCCACGGCCTGATGACAGTACATCAGTGGTCCACCCGTGACGGGTATAGCAAGGTGAGCCGCACCTACCCATAGGCCCAACGGGGTAACCGGCCGGGGCAGATGTCGCCTGACACCGCACTAATCACCGTCGGCCCGGACTTTGCCGACACCCTGCGGGAAACCTCGGTGGGTGCGGCCAGTTCCGCTGAGGGGATCTCAGGCCGGCAGGCAGCCGGGAACGCCAGCCTAGCCCAGGACCTCAACTGCGAATTCGGGTTTTTCGTAATGATTTCGGCATATTTGGTAACAGGCGCTGTTATAGTCTTTCTGTTGCACCTCCCGCGGCCTTGCAGTCGGCATCAGCAAGGGTCGGGCTACTTGCAGCTTTGCTGGCTTCGGCACCTGCGAGAGGTGCTGTGATAAGGATCGGGCGGGATGCCGCACGGGCTTCTGTGCTGCCATCCGCGGATATGGTGGATGAGGCGGAGGAAATATCTATGAGCCAGGTGGTGCAGAAGTGGCAGCGGGATCATACGGATCGCTGGCTTAACAGGCCACGGCAATGCCATGCAGGGTTCTTTGCCACGGAAAGGGCACGGACAAGCTCTTCTGCCTGGCATTAAGATCCCCCGGTCTTCCCGGTCAGATCACAATAATCAGTCACGGCGGCTGGCGGCTGCTCCAGCGTCGCTAAGGTGATGGATGATCTGGCGGAATGACCCGGCGAAGCTTTCTTCGCGGTAGCCGAGATCGGTCGCTGCGCAGAAGTCCCTGACGAGGCTCTGGACCCTTTGAAGATTGGGCCGGGGCATCGACGGGAATAGGTGGTGCTCGATCTGGCGGTTAAGGCCGCCGAGCATGAAGGTGGTGAACCGGCCGCCCCTGATATTTCGGGCAGTGACTACCTGGTGGCGGGCGAAGCCGGTCGCCGTTGCGGATTCGATGATCGGCATCCCCTTGTGGTTGGGCGCGAAACTGATGCCCAGGTACAGCGAAAAGACCGCCTGCTGCACGGCGACGAAAGCGAGGGCCTTGAGTGGGGAGAGCACCCACAGCACCACCGCCAGGTACAGCGCGGCGTGCAGCATGATGAGAGAGGCCTCGACCGCCGAGGCATGGTCTCGTCGCCGCAGAAGCCGCTTGATCCCGAGTACGTGCATACCGCCGCTTCGCAGCAGCATGAGGGGGAAGAAGAGCGGCGCCTGCCAGCGTGCCAGCCACGATGCGAGAGGGCCGCGCCCGTTTCCCGGCGCGTCCGACCAGGCCAGGGCGACTCCGTCGCCGATATCGGGGTCGCGGCCCATCTCGTTGGGATGCGCATGGTGAGCGTTGTGCTTGGGAACCCACCAGCCAAAGCTCAGCCCGATGAGCGCGTTCGCCACGGTGAGGCCGAGCATGCGATTGCGCCGGCGCGTGCCGAAGACCTGGTTGTGCCCCGCGTCATGGCCGATGAAGCCTAGCTGGGTGAACGTCATCCCCACCAACGGGGCCACGGCCAGGGCCGCCCACGAGTTGCCGACCATGACGAACAGTGCCCATCCAGCGAAGAAGGCGAAGATCGTCAGGGTGATCTTCACCCGGTAGTAGCCGGGCCTACCGTCGAGCAGGCCCATCGCTCGTACCTGCAGCGCCAGTGCACGAAAGCTAGCCGTCGAAGGATCGACGGCAACAGGCAGCCCGTCTGCAGCTTCTGGACGATGCTCACGGCGGCCTGCCTGCCGCTGGCTAGTCCGCGTCGGCGGGGACATCGGGGGCATGCCCGTTTGCCGCTGGTCCTGGCGGGGCGGCGGCCTGCGGGGAGGCGGACCGGGGTCCGAACAGGTGCCACTTGCTACGCTGGCCGCCGCCGTCTCCGCCGGGATCGCGGCCGCCGCCGGCCGGGCCGTTACCCGGCGTGCTGGCGGTGTAGGCGCGGGCGGCCTCGCGC
>JBAUAY010001027.1:0-4493 GCA_049676235.1 Streptosporangiaceae bacterium | reverse complement strand
GCCTGGCAGTTATCTCCTCACCTAGCTGCCGAGCGTCACATCTCCACCGTGGGCCGGACCTCGATGGTGATCCAGCCCCGGTCCACCCCGGGCCAGGTCTTGGCGATCTCCACGGCCTCCTCGATGGTGTCGGTCTCGAGCACCGAGAACCCGCCGAGCGCCTCCTTGGTCTCCATGAACGGCCCGTCGGTGACGCCGCCCGCTCGCACCGTCCTGGCCGTGGCCGGCGGCTGGAGCTGGTGACCGGCGTCGACGAGCTTGCCCGACCCGCCCCCGTTCTTCTCGTACCAGGCCCCGACCTCGCCGTACCAGGCCTGGCCTTCCGCCTCGGACATGTTCCTGGCCACGTCGGTGTCCATGATCAGAATGACGTACTTCACGGTCGCCTCCATTGTCGGCGGGGGGCCATGATGGCCACCCCTCACTTAGTTCCACGAACGAGACGGCGGCCGTCCCGACAGTCCTGGCCACCCGATTTCGGCTCAGGGCCGCGAGCCCGCGCGCCGGGCCTCCGTCCCGACCGGGCCTCCGTCCCGTCCGGGCCTGTTCACGCGTCCCGCACGCTCTCGGTCATCCTCGACTCCATGGTCAAGATGGCCTCGTAGCGCCGCTGGATGTCGGCCCGGTCGCTGGCTTCCGGCACCGAGCGCTCGCAGGCCCGGTTGATCATGGCCGCCTGCTCGAGCAGCACCCGGCGCTGCCCCTCGCTCGTGGTCTCGGCCATGATCCTGGCCAGCGCCTCGAGCATGCGGATCATGACGGCCGGCATGCCGAGGCTAGATTGCCTGATCTTCTCGAAGGAGCGCTGCACCAGGCGTTCGTAGGACGGCTCGGCCGCGATGACCCGGATGAACCCCTGATCGTCCCGGTATACACGCGCTGGATGCCACTGGCTCACGATCTTGCACAGGTTCTCTCCGAGCCAGTCGATGCAGGTCAGCGCGGTGAACGTGTCGTTGACCGCCGCGGATAGCGCCCGGAGGCCGATCTCGACCAGCTGGTCGATGCCAAACGACACGTCCTGGCTCAGGGTCCGGTACGGGCCGACGGCGTGCGCGCGGCCCAGCGCCTGGCGGACCAGCGGCGCCGCCTCCGGCGGCCAGACCGTCGCGAACCGGTGCCCGCGCACGACGAAGTGCCCGGGCCGCTGCTCCAGGTTGATCACCGCGTCGGCCTCGGCCGCCAGCCGGACCAGGTTCTGATGCTTGATGAACTGCACGTACCCGCTGGCCGGCGCGACCAGCACGCCGCCGCCCGCCTCGGCCCGGCTCAGCAGCTCGGTCGCGGTCGGGCCGGCCTTCGGGTGCGGCTCGGGGTTTCCGCTGCCCTGCTCCTTGATCGCCTCGGCCAGGTCGCCCGCGATGCTCGCGATCACCTGGGGCAGCTGGATCGAGACGGCCGTGTGGTGGATGAAGTAGATGAGCACGGCCAGGTCGGCCACCATTAGCGCGAACGTGACCGTCACGCCGATGTGCGGCACGAAGTCCCCGTGCGACCCCACCCCGATGGAGGCGAGCACGAGCACCGAGTAGACGAACGTCCCGACGAACGTGCCCAGCGTCAGCTGGGTGCCCCGGTCCCGGATGAAGTTCCGCAGCATCCGCGGCCCGAACTGGGTCGACGCCAGCGTCAGGGTGACCAGGATGATGGAGAAGACCACGCCGACCACGGTGATGATGGCGGCGGCGATCGTGGTGAGGATCTGCCGGGCCGCGTCGGCGCTGCCGCTGATCACCCAGCCCGGGAGGGTGAAATCTCCGCGGTAGGCGGCACGGTCCGCGGTGAGCGTGACGGCGAACAGCACGATCGCCGCCGCCACTTCGATGGCGGGCACGAACCACAGGCTGGTGCGCAAGACTTCGCGGCGCCAGTGCGAGGCCAGCCCCGATGTCAGAATGCCGCGGTACATGTTCGGAATCTTGTCATGGGAGCAGCCAAGACGTTAGATGGTGGCACCATGCCGCGTCCCGTTGCTCACCTGGCCAATCTCGACCTGAACCTGCTCGTGGCGCTGCGCGAGCTGCTGCGCGAGCGCAGCGTGACGCGCGCCGCCGAACGGCTCGGCGTGACTCAGCCCGCGGCGAGCGCCGCGCTGTCCAGGCTCCGCCGGCACTTCGGTGTGACGAGCTGCTGATCAGGGACCGGGACGAGTACGCGCTGACCGCGCTCGGCGCCCAGCTGGCCGAACAGACCGATGCGGTCTGCGCCGCCGCGGAACGGCTCTTCGCGGCCAGCGCGGATTTCGACCCGGCCAGCTCCGAACGCGAGTTCACCCTGGTCATGGCCGACTACACGATCGTGGTCATGGGCGAGGCCCTGTCCCAGGTCATCGCGCGGGCCGCGCCGCGGACCCGGCTGCACATCCGGCTCGTCCGGGAGTCCTTGTCGGCCGAGTACTCCGAGGGCATCCGGTTCATCGACGGGATGGTCGCGCCGCCCACGCACGGCTTCGCCCTGCCGGACACCCGCTCGGCTGAGCTGTTCAGAAACCGCTGGGTGTGCCTGGTGGACGCGCGCAACCCGGCGCTCGACGCGGGGCGGCTGCGGCTGGAGGACCTGGCCCGGCTGCCCTGGGTGGCCCGTACTACCGCAGCTCGCCGAACCCGTCGGCGGCGCCGATCATGCACCAGCTCGCGTTGCTCGACATCCGCCCGCGGATCGCGGTGCGGGTGGAGAGCTACCTGGCCGTGCCGCACTTCGTGGCCGGGACGGACCGGATTGCGCTCATGCAGGAGCGGCTGGCCGCCCGGCTGGCCGACCGGATGGACCTGCGGGTGCTGGAGTGCCCGGGCCAGCCCGACCCCATCGTCGAGGCGCTGTGGTGGCACAGGCAGTACGAGGACGACACCGCGCACGCCTGGCTGCGCCGCCTCATCACCGAGACCGCCGGCCGTCTCTGAGCTATCCGTAGGTGGTTTGCCGGGAATTATCCCTAACGGGCGGTGGTGCGTGCCCCATGAATCCCATCCCGGTCATGGCCTCGGCTGAAGCCGCGAGCGGCGCCTCACCGCTGATAACACCAGCATCACGCGCCACCTGACAAAGCCAACGAGAGTGGCTCCCTACGGCATCTAGCCGGCTCGATGGAACATTGAGCCGGCTCTGGGCGGTTCGATGGAACATCGAGCCGGCCCGCCGCGCCGCCATGACCGGTGTGGGACTTGGACAATACCCCCTATTGGGTAGAGGGTCACTCTCACTGAGAACCAGGACCCCGCCGTGCTGGACGGAGCATGGCCAGTCCCTGGACCGGAATAACCCTGCCCGTCGCGTTGCTTTGATACATGCAAACGCATATATCTCCCCCAGATCCGCAGCTCGAGGCCCGCAACCCCCAAGCCTGCGGCACAGGAAAGGCATGACATGCAGTTCGGGATCTTCTCGGTCAGCGACATCACCCGCGACCCGGTCTCGGGTGAGGTGCCCAGCGAAGCCGAACGGATCGATGCGATCGTGCAGATCGCGCAGAAGACAGAAGAGGTAGGGATGGACGTGTTCGCGATCGGCGAGCACCACAACCCGCCGTTCGTCTCCTCCTCGCCGACCACGCTGCTGGCGTTCATCGCGGCCACCACTAAGAGGCTGGTGGTGAGCACGGCGACCACGCTGATCACGACCAACGACCCGGTGCGCATCGCGGAGGAGTACGCGATGCTCCAGCACCTGAGCAAGGGCCGGATGGACCTGATGCTCGGCCGCGGCAACACGGCCCCGGTCTATCCGTGGTTCGGCCAGGACATCCGGCAGGGCCTGCCGCTGGCGCTGGAGAACTACAACCTGCTGCACCGGCTGTGGCGCGAGGACGTGGTGGACGCCCAGGGCAAGTTCCGGACGCCGCTGCAGGGGTTCACGTCGATCCCGCGGCCGCTGGACGACGTGCCGCCGTTCGTGTGGCACGGCTCGATCCGCACGCCGGAAATCGCCGAGCAGGCCGCGTACTACGGGGACGGCTTCTTCGCCAACAACATCTTCTGGCCGAAGGAGCACTACCAGCGGCTCATCGAGTTCTACCGGCAGCGCTACGCCCACTACGGCCACGGCACGCCAGAGCAGGCGATCGTCGGCCTGGGCGGCCAGGCCTACATCGCCAGGAACTCCCAGGATGCCAAGCGCGAGTTCCGCCCGTACTTCAACGAGGCGCCGGTCTACGGGCACGGGCCGAGCATGGAGGATTTCGCCGAGCTCACGCCGCTGTCAGTGGGCAGCCCGCAGGAGGTCATCGACAAGACCCTGACCTTCCGCGAGCACTTCGGCGACTACCAGCGCCAGCTCTTCCTGGTGGACCACGCCGGCCTGCCGCTCAAGACCGTGCTTGACCAGCTCGACCTGCTCGGCGAGGAGGTCGTGCCGGTGCTCCGCAAGGAAATCGCGGCCCGGCAGGACCCGCAGACCCCGGAGGCGCCCACCCACGCCAGCCTGGTCCGGGCCAAGTACGGCGATCAGGCCCCGCGCCAGCCGCGGCCGAACGCGAACCGCGGCGACAACGTGACCGG
>JBAUAY010001026.1:0-2726 GCA_049676235.1 Streptosporangiaceae bacterium | reverse complement strand
ACCTTGCGAAGTTCGCCGACTATCTGCCGGAAGAACAAAGCGGGCGTGGTCCGGTCGCGCTTGGCTGCGCGTCCGGTTCCGCTCCGTTTCTCCGGGGCCTCACCGCGTGTCTGAGTCGCCATATCCTCACCTATAGGTCCGCCGGCTCTCTGCCCGTCCCGTCAAATCTGGGCCCGTCACTTCTGGGCCCGTCCAATCTCTGTCCGTCCAATTGGGCCCGTCCAGTCGGGCCCGTCAACTAGGCCGGGTTCGCCGGATCGCACTCGCAGGGCAGGAGGGACTCGAACCCCCAACCACCGGTTTTGGAGACCGGGACTCTGGCCAATTGAGCTACTGCCCTGTGCTCTAAAACACTGTGCCTTACAAAACAAAACTATGCCTTACAAACACTGTGCCTTACGCTGCTGCAGTCACCGCCGCCCGCCGCAAGCACACGGGCACGCTGGCGCAACCACAGCACCGCTGTCGGTCCATGCAGTGTACGTCCGAACCGCCCGTCCGTCGAACCGCCTGCTTCGACGCGGGTAAATAATCCGACCGGCACGTTCCGCGGGTCGCACTAGCATTACCCCATGGCTACGAGAGTCTCCGCACGCATCTCCGCTATCTCCGAATCCGCCACGCTGGCCGTGGACGCCAAGGCCAAGGCGCTGAAGGCGGCCGGCCGGCCAGTCATCGGCTTCGGCGCCGGAGAGCCGGACTTCCCGACCCCCGGTTACATCGTCGAGGCCGCCCAGCAGGCCTGCGCCGTGCCGCGATTCCACAAGTACACCCCGGCGGCCGGCCTGCCCGAGCTCAGGCAGGCGATCGCGGCCAAGACCGCCAGAGACTCCGGTTACCAGGTGGAGGCCAGCCAGGTGCTGGTCACGAACGGCGGCAAGCAGGCGGTCTACCAGACGTTCGCCACCCTGCTCGACCCGGGCGACGAGGTCATCGTGCCGGCGCCCTACTGGACCACCTACCCCGAGGCCATCGCGCTAGCCGGCGGCGTCCTGCGGCCCGTGCTGACCGACGAGAAATCCGGCTACCTGGCCTCGGTCGACGATCTGGAGGCGGCCCGCACCAGCCGCAGCAAGGTGCTGCTGTTCGTGTCCCCGTCCAACCCGACCGGGGCCGTCTACCCGCCAGCCGTGGTCAAGCAGATCGGCGAGTGGGCCGCCGCACACGGCCTGTGGGTGGTCACCGACGAGATCTACGAGCACCTGGTGTACGGCGACGCGACGTTCTCCTCGATCCCGGTCCAGGCGCCGGAGACCACCGACACCTGTGTGGTGCTCAACGGCGTGGCCAAGACCTACGCGATGACCGGCTGGCGGGTCGGCTGGATGATCGGCCCGCGGGACGTGATCGCCGCCGCGTCCAACCTGCAAAGCCACGCCACCTCCAACGTCTGCAACGTGGCCCAGGCGGCCGCGCTCGCCGCCGTGTCCGGGGACCTGTCCGCCGTGGCCGCCATGCGCACCGCGTTCGACCGGCGCAGGCTGACCATGACCAGGATGCTGAACGAGATCCCCGGGGTGCTCTGCCCGGAGCCGCAGGGCGCCTTCTACTGCTACCCGAGCGTCAAGGCCCTGCTCGGCCTCCAGCTAGCCGGGCGCCGACCGCAGACCTCGGCGGAACTGGCCGGCCTCATCCTGGACGAGGCGGAAGTGGCCGTGGTGCCGGGCGAGGCGTTCGGTACGCCCGGATATTTCCGGCTTTCCTACGCGCTCGGCGACGCTGACCTGGAAGAAGGCATCGGGCGGATGGCCAAGCTGCTCGCGGAAGCCCGGTGAGCGGCGTACATCTGAAAAGCGCGAACCTTTTGAATAGGGCACGGTAGGCACGGCACACTGGGCGGATGTTGAGGCCGCTGACCGCACTCCCCAAGGCGCACCTGCACCTGCATTTCACCGGCGCGATGCGGCACGGGACGCTGGTCGAGCTGGCCCGGGCACATGGCGTCCGGCTGCCGCCCGCGCTGACCGAGGACTGGCCGCCGCATCTGAGCGGCGCCGATGAGCGCGGCTGGTTCCGGTTCCAGCGGCTGTATGACACCGCACGTTCGGTGCTGCGCTCCCCCGCCGACGTGCGGCGACTGCTGACCGAAACCGCCGAGGACGAACGGGCCGAGGGCTCGCGCTGGCTGGAGATCCAGGTCGACCCGTCGGGTTACGCCGCGCGGTTCGGCGGGATCACGGCGATGACCGAACTGGTCCTCGACGCCGCCTCGGTCGCGGCGAACGCCACCGGCGTCGGGATCGGCGTCATCGTCGCGGCCAACCGGACCAAGCACCCGCTGGAAGCCAGGACCCTGGCCCGGCTGGCCGCCCAGTACGCGGGCCGTGGGGTGACCGGGTTCGGCCTGTCCAACGACGAGCGGCGCGGGGCCGCGTCCGAGTTCGCCACCGCGTTCCGGATTGCCGAACGAGCTGGGTTGCTGCTGGTCCCGCACGGTGGCGAGCTGGCCGGCCCGGCCAGCGTGGAAGCCTGCCTCGACGCCCTGCACGCGGACCGGATCGGCCACGGCATTCGGGCCGCCGAGGATCCCGCCCTGGTCAAGCGGCTGGCCGCCGACGGCATCACCTGCGAGGTGTGCCCGTCCTCCAACGTCGCCCTCGGCGTCGCCGCGGCCCCGGCGCAGGTCCCGCTGCGCCGCCTGTTCGAGGCCGGCGTGCCGGTCGCGCTCGGCGCCGACGACCCGCTGCTGTTCGGCCCGCGTCTGACCGCGCAGTACGAGATCGCCC
>JBAUAY010001025.1:0-7658 GCA_049676235.1 Streptosporangiaceae bacterium | reverse complement strand
GGCCGGCATGTCGCGGCAGGCCAGCACGATCGCGTTCACAGTCGCCAGGCGGGCCGCCTGGTAGGCGGCCAGGCCCTGCGCCGGGGTCGCCGCGCGGGCCAGCGACCAGGCGAGCACCCGCGCGTCCACCACCGCCTGGGAGCCGCCGTTGGCCCCGATCGGATACATCGGATGGGCCGCGTCGCCGAGCAGCGTGACGCGGTCCGTGCCCCAGGTCGGCAGCGGATCGCGGTCCACCATCGGGTACTCCATGATCCGCGGCGCCCCGGCGATCAGCGCGGGCACGTCCAGCCAGCCGAACTTCCAGTCCGCGAACCACGGCAGCACGTCCTCGACGCGCCCGGTCCGGTCCCAGTCGGCGGTATCCATGCGGCTCGCGGGCAGCATGACCTCGGCCACCCAGTTGAGCAGCGCCCGGCCCCGCCGCTCGGCCTGCCGCGAGATCGGGTAGGCGACGAACTTCAGCGCCGCGTTGGCGCCTGCCACCGCGACCGTGCGCCCGGTCAGGAACGGCGCACCCTCCATCACCCCTCGCCACATCATGATGCCACCCCATCGCGGCGGCGGCTCGCCCGGATGCAGCTGGGCCCGGACGCCGGAGTACAGCCCGTCCGCGCCGACGAGCACGTCGGCCCGCAGCGACGAGGTGCCCCCGCTCGATCGGTCGCGGACCCGCACCTCGACCCCTGACGGGGATTCGGTGAACGAGGAGAAGGCGGTGCCGACGCGGACGGCACCGGGCCCGAGCCGGGCCCGGACCTCGCCGAGCAGGATCATCTGTAGCTCGCCGCGGTGAATGGAGTACTGCGGCCAGTGGTAGCCGATGCTCCGGCCGCTGGCGAAGCCCCAGATCCGGTTGCCGTGCCGGTCGAAGTGCACCATCTCGGCGGTGGGGATGCCGGTCGCCTCGAGTTCGTCGCCGAGGCCAAGCTCGGTCAGCTCGCGGACCGCGTGCGGCATCAGGTTGATGCCCACGCCGAGCGGCCGCAGCGAGGTAGCCGAGTCGATCACGGTCGCGTCGATCCCGGCCGCGTGCAGGGACAGCGCCGCGGCGAGCCCGCCGATACCGGCTCCGGCGACGACCACGCGCATTAAACGCACCCCGATAGCGGCACCACCTGCCCAAGACCCCAGATGAGGATAAGCCCCGAGTCGTGCGGGGGGGAAACCCCACCCCCAAGAGGGGTGTTGGCCGCGTTCCCCGCGGGGTGCGGTGTTCGTAGCGTGGACACCAGATGCAGTCGAGCGTGCCCGCCTAAACGGGGGCCGGGCACGCCAGACCAATTGGAGGGTTTCTCATGATCGAGGCACGCGGCCTGGTCAAGCGCTACGGCTCCACGACCGCCGTGGACAACCTCAGCTTCGACGTCCGCCCCGGGACGGTGACGGGGTTCCTCGGCCCGAACGGCGCGGGCAAGTCCACCACGATGCGGATGATGATCGGCCTGGACCGGCCGGACGCCGGAACGGTTCGGATCAACGGGAAGAACTACCACGACCTGCGCAGCCCGCTGCGCGAGGTCGGCGCGCTGCTCGAGGCGAAGGCATTCCACCCGGGACGTACCGCCCGCTCCCACCTGACCGCGCTCGCGGCCAGTAACGACATCTCACGCCGTCGGGTGAACGAGGTGCTCGAGATCACCGGCATGGACAAGGCGGCCAACCGGCGCGCGGGCAAGTTCTCCCTGGGCATGGCCCAGCGGCTGGGCATTGCCGCCGCGCTGCTCGGCGACCCGGCGGTGCTGCTGCTCGACGAGCCGGTCAACGGCCTGGACCCGGAGGGCATCCGCTGGATTCGCAACCTGCTGAAGAACCTGGCCGCGCACGGCCGCACGGTATTGGTCTCCAGCCACCTGATCAGCGAGGTCGCGCAGACCGCCGACCAGCTCATCGTGATCGGCCAGGGCCGGCTGCTCGCCCAGACCACGGTGGCCGAGCTCTCCGCCCGCAGCCACTCCCTCGAAGAGGCGTTTTTCCAGCTCACCGAGGGCAGCACCGAGTACTCCGCCAGCAACATCGCTTATCACGGGAGCCTGTCATGACCACTGCTACCTTGACCCGCGCCGCGACCAGGACCGAGGGCAGCTACGGCTTCCGTTCTGTCGCCCGGATGGAGTGGCTGAAGCTGCGCAGCGTCCGCTCCACCGGGTGGATCCTGCTCGTCTTCGCGGCCGGCATGATCGGCCTGGCCATCCTGCTCATGGCCCATCAGGACTGGGCCACGATGTCTCCCGCGAACCGGGCTTCCTTCGACCCGACCAACAACAGCTTCGCCGGGCTCGCGATCGGCCAGCTCGCGCTCGGCGTCCTCGGCGTGCTGGCGATCACCACCGAGTTCTCCTCCGGCATGATCCGCGCCACGTTCGCCGCGGTGCCCCGCCGCCCGCTGCTGCTCGCGGCCAAGGGGGCCGTGCTCGGCGCGGTCGCGCTGGCCGCGGGGGAGGTCCTGGCTTTCTCCGCCTTCGCCATCGGCGAGGTCGTGCTGAGGTCGCCGGCCCCGCACGCCACGCTCGGCCAGCCGGGCGTGCTGCGCGCGGTGCTGATGGCCGGCGCCTACCCAGGCCTGATCGCGCTGATTGGCCTGGGGTTCGGCGCCATCATCAGGCACACCGCGGGCGCGATCTGCGCCGTGGTCGGGATCTTGTTCGTGCTCCCGCTCATCCTGCTGCCGCTGGGTTATTCGATCCAGAACTCCCTCGGCCAGTTCATGCCGATGCTGATCGCGGAGAACTCGCTGACCGCGGTCAAGCCGATGTCGCACGCCCTCTCACCTGGCGTGGGGTTCGCCATGCTGTGCCTTTACGCCGTAGCCGCCCTGGCCGTAGGCACCTGGGCGCTGGCCCGCCGCGACGCCTAACGAGGACAATAAGGCTCATGGAAGAGGAGATCCGGCGGGTAGCGGGCATCATCGTGCGGGCCCCGCTCACCCGCCGGACCCTTCATGAGCTGCTGTACTGCGGCTTTGGCGGACTGGCGGGGGTGGCCGGGTTCTGCCTCACCGTGGTGCTGCTGACATCCGGCTTCACCGTCTCGGCGTCCATCATCGGCACCGTCATCGGCCTGCTGCTGATCACCGTGGCGCTGCGAGTTTCCCGGCGACTCGGCTCGTTGCACCGCCGCCTGCTCAAGCGGTTCCTCGGCTATCAGGTCGAGGCACCGCTGCGGTTCCAGCCGGGCAGCGGTCTCCTCGGCCGCCTCGACCGGCGGCTGCGGGACCGGGCCGCCTGGCGGGGCGTCTGGTACAGCCTGATCAAGCTGCCGGTCGCTGCCGTGCAGCTGTACTCGGTCGTGCTCACGGTCTTCGGGCTGGTCGACCTGAGCTATCCGGTGGACTGGCTGCTGTTCCACAACAACTCGCCGGGTGCGAGGCTGTCTGGGCTAGTAGCGGTGGTACCAATCCCGTTCGGCGGAAGTTTTCAGATCAATAGCTGGCTGGGCACCTATCCGGCGGCCATCGCCGGCGCGGCCTGCGTGGTGGCCGCGGCGTGGCTGGCCCGCGGGATCAACGCGGCGGACCACAGCCTGGTCCGCAGCTTGCTCGGGCCGAGCAGCATGGCCGAGCGGGTCAGCGAGCTCGAGCGGACCAGGACGCTGGCCGTGGAAGACTCAGCCGCGGCGCTGCGCCGGGTCGAGCGGGACCTGCACGATGGCGCTCAGATGCGGCTGGCCGCGCTGGCCATGAACCTGGGCATGGCCCGGGAGAAGCTGGGCGAGGATGACGACGAGCAACCTGATAACGCAACGGTCAGGGAGTTGATCGACGCCGCGCACCGCAACGCGGTGGACGCCCTGGCCGACCTGCGTGACCTGGCCCGCGGCATCCACCCGCCGGTGCTCGACAGCGGCCTGGCCAGCGCGCTGGCCACGCTGGCCGCCAGCAGCGCGATCCCGGCGTCGGTCACCGCTGACATCGGCCCGCGCCCAGCGCCCGCGATCGAGACCATCGCCTACTTCTGCGCGGCCGAGCTGATCGCCAACGCGACCAAGCATAGCTACGCCAATCAGATCAAAATCAAAATTTATACCGAACGGACTGGGGTGCTTCGCCTCGAAGTCAGCGACGACGGCATCGGCGGCGCGGACGCAGGGCGGGGGAGCGGGCTCGCCGGACTGGCGCAGCGCGTGTCCACGGTGGACGGGCGGATCGACGTGGTCAGCCCGGCGGGCGGCCCGACCACGGTGGCCGTCGAACTGCCCATGCGAGCCTGAACCATGCTGAGCCTGAAGGGACATTGATGCGGGTCGTGATCGCGGAGGATGCCGCGCTGCTGCGGGAGGGACTGACCCGGCTGCTTGAGGACCGCGGCCACGCGATCTGCGCGGCGGTGTCCGACGGCGACGCGCTGCTGGCCGCGGTGGCCGAACACCACCCGGACGTCGCCGTGGTGGACATCCGGATGCCGCCGACCCACACCGACGAGGGCCTGCGCGCCGCGCTGCAGTTGCGGCAGAAGTATCCAGGTACCGGGGTGCTGATGTTCTCGCAGTACATCGAGACGTCCTATAGCGCGCAACTGCTCGAGGGCGGCGCGGCCGGCGTCGGCTACCTGCTCAAGGACCGGGTCGCCAACGTGGCCGAGTTCAGCGCGGCGCTGCAGCGGGTAGCCGACGGCGGGACCGCCCTTGACCCGGAGGTGGTCAGCCAGCTGTTCCGGGCGAGCAGGCAGCGAGGCGGGCTGGCCACGCTGACCCCGAGGGAACGCCAGGTGCTGGCGCTGATGGCCGAGGGCCGGTCGAACGCCGGGATCGCCGCCGAGCTCGTGGTCTCGGGCGGCGCGGTGGAGAAGCACGTGGCCAGCATCTTCAGCAAGCTCGGCCTGCCGCCCGGCGAGAGCGACAACCGCCGCGTGCTGGCCGTGCTGCGCTACCTAGGGGGAAAACCGCAGTCCCAAGACGGGTAATAGCCGCGTTACCCCGAGGGCGTCCGGTTCCTAGCGTGGTGGGTATGGAACACATCGACATCGCACCGGAAAGGTCCTCGCACCACCCGCTGGCCCGCGTCCTCGGCATCATCTCGGGCGGACTGCTCGCGCTGTACCTGGTGGGACGAGGCATCGCCGAGTTCTTCATCGTCCACTACTCCGACCCGGCCAGCTACCGGCTCGACTGGGGCGGTCCCAGCCTGGCCGGAGTGTTCGCCGTGCACAGCGGCCCGGCGGTGGTCATCCTCATCGGAACCGGCGTCTACCTGCGCCGCCGGTGGCGGAGAGACCGCATCGCTTGACCAGGCTTGACAGCCTTGGCTAATTAGATTAGCTTTACGGCTATCGTAATTAGCTATGGAGGCTGAGATGACGGAGTTCCTTGAGGTAGAAGGCGGCCGGATCGCTTACGACGTGACCGGTGAGGGTCCGCTGGTCGTGCTACTTCCCGGCATGGGCATCCGCCGCGACTTCTACAGATCGCTGACCCCGCAGCTCGTCGCGGCAGGCTACCGGGTGGCCGCGGCTGATTTGCGTGGGCTCGGGGAGTCCAGCACCGGCTGGGAGTCTTACACCCGCACCGATACCGCCGCGGACACGCTCGCCCTGATCCGGCACCTCGGCGGGCCCGCGGTCATCGTCGGCCATTCCTTCTCCGGCGGCTCAGCCACCATCGCGGCGGCGCAAGCGCCTGAGATGGTCACCGCCATCATGGAGATCGGCCCGTTCACACGGGTACCGAAGCTCAGCCTCGGCCCCCTGCTCACTAACCGCCGGTATCGCAAGGGCACGCTCCTTCTTCTGCGGACCGGGCTCACCGGCAGCGTGAGCGCGTGGACGCGCTACCTCGATCATGCCTTCCCCGGCCTCAAGCCTCCCGGATATGGCGAGCTGATCAGCGCTCTGCAGGCGCATCTACGCGAGCCGGGGCGGATGGCGGCCACGCGGAAGATGGGCATGTCCCGGCCGACCGACGCCGAGGCCAGGCTCGGCAGCATCCGATGCCCCGCTCTGGTGATCATGGGCACTCTCGACCCGGACTGGCCCGATCCGAGGGCCGAGGCGGAGGGGATCGTCGCCGCGATGCCGGCCGGGCTCGGCCGCGCGGTGATGATCGAGGGTGCCGGGCATTACCCGTACACCCAGTTCCCGGATCAGGTCGCGGCCGCCATGCTGCCGTTCCTGAAGGATCACGCGAGTGCCTAGGGCGGGCCTTACCGGTGACGACGTGGTCTCCGCGGCGGCCGCGCTGGCCGACGAGTTCGGGTTCCAGGCCGTCACCATGGGCCTGCTCGCCGACCGGCTCGGCGTCCGCCCGCCGTCCCTGTACAAGCACGTGAGCGGCCTGGCTGACCTGCAGCACCGTCTCGCGATCCGGGCCATGACCGAGTTCGGCGACGTGATCGGCGACGCGGTGCAAGGTCAGGCGGGACGGGACGCGCTCGCCGCGGCGCTGACCGCGGCGCGGGCCTACGTCACCGCGCACCCGGGCCGGTATGCCGCCACGATCGGCGCGGAGTTCACCGGGCCCGACGACCCGCTCCTGGCCGCGGGCACTCGCGTCATCAACTCGATCGCCGCCGTGCTGCGCGGGTACGGTATCGGCGAGGACGAGATGGATCACGCCATCCGGACCATCCGCTGCACCCTTCACGGATTCGCGATGCTGGAGGTTTCCCAGGGCTTCCAGTGGAGCGCGGATCCCGACAAGAGCTTCGACTGGATGATCGGCTTCATCGACCGGGGCCTGCGACCCTAGCCGGGCAGGCGTGTGCTGCGCAGGCACCGGCAGATCATCGGCACGTCCACCTCGTCCCAGGGCCGGCGGTCGAGGAAGGTCCTGACCCGCCGGGAGAAATCGGCCCGTCGCTCCGGGTCGAGCGTGATCACCCCGCTGTAGGTGCCGAGCAGGCCGGCCAGCTGCTCGGAGGTCATCGGCAGCGAAAACTTCACCCGGCGTTCCTCGGGCGACGACAGCGGCGTCCCCGGCGGGAACTTGACCTCGCGGTGCCGGCGCCTCGGTGAGCCTTCCCGCGGACGGTCAGCCTCGCGCGACTCGCGGGCCAGCGCGTTGAACTCGGCGAGCCACGGCACCCGGTCATCCCTGGAGGTCCAGAGCACGCCCAGCGTGCCGCCGACGCGCAGCACCCGGGTGATCTCCGGCACGGCCCGTTCGGGATCAAGCCAGTGCCAGGCGGCGGAGATCACCACCGCGTTCACCGACGCGTCCGGCAGCGGGATGTCCTCGCCCCGGCCGTCCAGGACTTCCGCTCCTGGGCACCTGGCCGCGAGCACCGCGCGCATCCGTTCGTCCGGCTCGACCGCGAAGACCCGCGCGGCACGCCCCACGAGTTCCCTGGTCACAACCCCGGTCCCGGCCGCCAGGTCGAGGATCGCAGTCGCATCCGGCGGGATCAGCCAGTCGAGCGCCTGCGGCGGCGGGGGCGGGCGATACCGGTCATAGTCAGCGGCCACCGAGCCGAACGACAGCCTGCGCGTTTCGCGATCCACCACACTGGCACGCTACCGTTCCTATTGAACTAGCAGAACATAGTGTTGGCTAGTCGGCGGCCCCGGACGGTCTTGGGCTGCCTGGTCGGGCGGGCGTGTCCGTGCGGCCGTGGCGGTCTTGTGCCGCGGGTGCGGCTGCCGCGGGGCCTGGCGGGGCCTGCCGTTCCTGGTCGTGCGGGTGGCCGCGGGTGCTCGGGGGGCAGCTCTCCGGCGGCTGGTCCGCTG
>JBAUAY010001024.1:0-2230 GCA_049676235.1 Streptosporangiaceae bacterium | reverse complement strand
CCCGCCGAGTTCGGCGACGCGCTCGCGCATCGACGCGACGCCGACTCCGGACCGCCAGCCTTCCGGCAGGCCCGTCCCATCATCGCGTACGTCCACATGGAGGTCACCATCGAACCGGATCTGCACCGAGCAGCGCGAGGCGTGCGCGTGTCGCGTGACGTTGGTCAGCGCCTCGGTCACGATCCGGTAGCAGGCTACCTCGACCGCCGCGGGCAGGTCGGCCAGGCCATCGGCGGGGGCGTCCAGCGTGACGGCGAGCGCGGGTGCCTCGTACTGCAGGCGGCCGACCTCCTCGCGCAGCGAGCCGACCAGGCCGAACTCATCAAGCGCGGGCGGACGCAGCCCGTAGACGATGCGGCGGACATCGGTCACGGCCCGCTGTGTCTCCGCCTTGAGCTTGGCCAGCAACTCCTGCAGGTCCGGCTGCCCCGCAGCCCGGGTCCGGGCGGTATCCAGGCCCAGCGTGAGACCGGCCAGCGTGGGACCCAGCCCGTCGTGCAGGTCACGGCGTAGTCGCCGCCGTTCCTCTTCCTGCGCGGTGACCAGTCCGGCCCGGGACGCGTCAAGCGCCCGGCGCAGCGCCACCGCGTGCGTGGCCGGCCCCGCCTGCCGGGCGAGGTCGGCGAGCAGCCGCTCGTCGTCGGGACCGAGTTGCTCGCCGCGCGACCGCGTGCCCACCAGGAGCCGCCCGACGGTCTCGCGCTGGGAGGTCAGCGGAAACGCGACCACCTGGGGCGGAGCGTCACCGTACGCGGCCGCCGGGCTCCACCCGTCGCCGAGCCGCAGCTCCAGCGCCGCGTACGGCAGCCGCAGGCTGTCCGCGATGGTCTTGACCACGGAGTTCAGCGCCGTTTCGGTGTCGGCCGCCACCTCGACACGGCGGCCGAGCCTGGCCAGTGCCTCGTAGGGTGCGCCCCGGTCGCCGTAGAACAGCCGGTTCACCCGGCGTTGCACCCTGTCGCGCAGCGGAAACAACGCCGCGGCGGCCACCGCGGTGGCGATGACCTGCACGCCCAGGCCGCGGTCGTGCACCGGGACCAGCAAGTCGGCCACCGACACTACCGCCAGGTAGACCCCGGCCACCCCGGCGGTCAGCAGGCCGTACAGAACCGCCCGGTTCAGCAGGATATCGATCTCATACAGCTTGTACCGCAATACCGCGATCCCGATCGCCACCGGCATCAAGATGCCGGCCAATACTCCCAGGGCCACGTTTACCAGGCCACCCGGGTCGATGACCTGGGCGATCAGCGCCCCCGCCGCAAGCGGCAGCACGGCGAGGTACCACTTGAGCTGCTGCCGTCCAGCCCGGTCCGCCCGTCGCCAGCGCAGCGTCACACTCGCCGCCGCCGCCGCACCAGCCACCAGCCCGCACACGATAGCCAGGGCCTGAAAGACCTCGAACAACCGGTTAAGCGAGGCGTGGGTATACGGATCCGGCAGGTTGCGAAAGTAGCCGCCCATGCTCTGTGAAATGAAGGCGTAGCCGGCCACCCACAGTGGGATGAAGGCCAGCGCCGCCCACAGCGCAGGACGCCCCCGCGGCGACAGCAGCCTCCCCTCCGGGAAGACCAGCGGCAGAACCAAGCCGCTCAAGCTGATGGCCGGCCCATTAGCCCACGTGTTCGCCCACAGCATCGCGGTCCCGAACGGCAGCGAACCAGGCGAGTGCACTACGGTGTACCGCGCGTAAGCGAACGGAGTGTCGGCGATCGCACACGCGAGGCTGATCAGGCACAGCAGCGGGCCCATCGGATGACCAGGTCGCTGGGCCAGCAGCACGCACCCCATCGCCGCATACGCAAGAGGTACCGGCATCAGGAATGCCGACACCACATCGCCGCCGAGAACGGCCAGCACCGCCATCGCGATCGCCAGGATCGTCGCCACCGCGGCCGCCGCCCAGGCCAGCCCGGCCAGCGTCAGCCACCGGGCAGGCGCCACGTGTACTGACCGTTCCTGAAGGCCCAGACTCACATCCATACGATCAGCCCTTTCGGTCCCGCTGTCACGGGGCGGATGTCCCGGGTGGCTCGGGATCATTGAGACCAGTCGCTCTGGTTAGGCCGGGTGCAATGATGACCGTCCGGCCGGGCGGGACTCGGTGTTGATGAGGGCGGCGATGGCGGGGTGGCGGCGGATCTTGTCGAGGTAGCGGCTGCGGGTCGGGCCGATGCTGCCGACGGGGATGCCCAGCTGGGCGCTGATGTCGGCGTAGGGCGTGGGCGGG
>JBAUAY010001023.1:0-1804 GCA_049676235.1 Streptosporangiaceae bacterium | reverse complement strand
GCCCGGTGAACCTGAGCGATCCGCGCACCGGGGCGGGCAATACCCGCCAGGCCAGCAGCAGCGCCCGGACCGGATCGGCGGCCGCGTGCCGCCAGCCGATCGAGGCGGCGAGCGAGAGGGTACGGGGCGAAGGGCGCGGGCCGGCCAGGCGGGAGCGCAGGCTCGCGCGCGGCCGGCGGGGAACGGACGTCGTCACGGCGGCGGATGGTAGCGGGTCCAGGTGAACGGAAAGGATGCGATGCGCGCACCCATCACGCACGTGCTCGGGGCGAGGCCGAACTTCATGAAGGCCGCGCCGGTGATCCGCGCCCTGGCGGCGTTCGGTCACGATCAGCGGATCGTGCACACCGGGCAGCACTACGACGAACGGATGTCGGAGGTTTTCTTCGTTCAGCTTGGCCTGCCCCGGCCCGACGTGAACCTGGAGGCCGGGTCGGGCAGCCACGCGCGGCAGACGGCCGAGATCCTGACCGGCATGGAACGGGAGTTCACCGAGAATTCACCGGCACTGGCCGTGGTCTACGGTGACGTCAACTCCACCCTCGGCGCGGCCCTGGCCGGCGCGAAGCTCGGCGTGCCGCTGGCTCACGTAGAGGCCGGCCTGCGCAGCTTCGACGACTCCATGCCGGAGGAGATCAACCGGCGGCTGACCGACCAGCTGTGCGCGCTGCTGTTCGTGACGTCGCCCGAGGCGATCGGGTACCTGGCCCGTGAGGGCCGGCCGGCGGATGCCGCGCACCTGGTCGGCAACCCGATTATCGATACGCTGCTGGCCGGCATGGCGAAGTTCGACACGGCGGCGGTCCGGACCGAGCTTGGGCTGCCACCCAGGTACGTGGTCGCCACCTTGCACCGGCCGTCCAACGTGGACGATCCGGCGGCCGCGGGCGCCCTGGTCCTGGCCCTGCACGCGGTGGCGGACGAGGTCGACGTGGTCATCCCGGTGCATCCGCGGGGCCGCGCGGCGCTGCAGGCCGCCGGGCTCGGCACCCACCCGCGGCTGCACGTCGCTCCTCCGCTCGGGTACCTGGAGTTCATCGCGCTGGTCAAGGGCGCGAAGGCGGTGATCACCGACTCAGGTGGCGTGCAGGAGGAAACCACCTTGCTCCGGGTGCCGTGCCTGACCCTGAGACCGAACACCGAGCGGCCCATCACCGTGACCAGCGGAAGCAACCGCCTGGTCACCCGGCCTGAACTGGCCACCGCGGTGCTCAAGGCCTGCGACGACGGTCCGTACCCGGGGGAACTGCCGCCGCTGTGGGACGGCCAGGCCGGCCCGCGGATCGCCCGGATCATCACGGCCTGGCTGGACCAGCAGGGGCGCCCATGAGTGCGCTGACCGATGCAGCCGACCAGCCGAAGTCGTCCGAGGCGGCCGAAGTCGGCGCGATCGCCGAGGTTGATGAGCCGGACCCACCGGTCACAGGTGATCCTGGCCTGACCGCGGAACGGGATCGGCTGGCCCGGACGTTGCGGGAGACTCGGCTGCAGCTGGCCATGACGCAGGCCCGGCTGACCGCGCTCGAGCAGTCCGCGACGATGGAACTCGGCCGCACCCTGGTGCGCGCCGCGCGACGGCCCTGGTCGCGCGGCGTACAGCTGCCCGCGGAGCTGGTCCGGCTGTGGCGGGAGCGCGGTGGCCTCACCGGGCCGGAAGCGGCCACGCTCGCGCTGGCGTCCGCGCAGCTCGGCGACTTGGCCGGCGGTGGAGAGCGATTCCTGTCCGCGCTGACCGCCCCGGGGCTCGGCGCGCCGGGCTCTGAGGCGGCCGGCTGGACCCCGCCGGACCTGGTCATCACCGGAG
>JBAUAY010001022.1:0-2380 GCA_049676235.1 Streptosporangiaceae bacterium | reverse complement strand
CCAGCCGAGCACGGGCATCAGCCACAGCACGCCCAGCACCGGGCGGAGCAGCGGGCCCATCGGAGGCTCGGCCGCGAAGGCCAGCGGCGCGGTCGTGAGCCGGAACCAGGCGGGCCGCCAGAGCATCAGCCCGGTCAGGATGACCGCGATCGGGCTCAGCGGGCTGAACGCGTTGACCGACAGCGAGCCGAGGTTGGAGTTGATCTTGCGCAGCAGCAGGCCGCCGGAGTGGCCGTGCAGGGTGTTGCCGGCGAACACGCCGATGTCGGAATGGCCGGTAGCCGGCACCAGGTAGCTGATCAGCGCGAACACGGCAAACAGGGCCAGCCCGCTGACCGCGACGAGCAGCACCCGGCGCCAGTTCAGCCTCGTCCCGGCCACCGCCATGGCCAGCAGCAGGAAGCACGGCACCATGGCGATGGTGCCGCCCACCTTGCCGCCGAACCCGGGCCAGCCCGACGCGAACACGGCGAAGGTCGCCACCGCCGCGACGGCCAGGACCGCGGGCCGCCGGGATGACGGATAGCGGCGCAGCAGGACCAGGGCCAGCCAGGCCGCGGCGAACAGCCCGGAGATGCCGTAGATGCCGAGCACCTCGTTGCCGATGCCGTAGAACCGGCCGGCCTCGAGCACGGAAAGCCCGAACGGTGCCTCCAACTGCAGCCGGGACCCGGTCATCACGTCGGTGGCCAGCACGAGCAGGGTGAACAGGCAGATCACGCCGAACGCCGCGAACCGATCGCGCCGCCAGGGACCGAGCAGCGCGGCCAGGGCGACGACGATGGCCAGCCCCACGGCCACCCCGTACAGCGCCGCCGCCGGGTGAGTGGACAGCGTCCACGGCACCAGGTTGGCCAGGAACGTGCCCACGGGCACCGCGGCGGCGAACACCCCGGCCACCCGCCACCAGCGGGCCCGCTGCCTGCGCTTGTCCTCGGCAGCCCCCCAGAAGGCCAGCCCGATCGCGGCCAGCACCACCCCGTCGGCCAGCGCGTAAGCCCAGAAGAATTCCTCGTGCGTGGACCGCCACACCTGCTCAGCCGTATCCCGGCCGACCAGCGACCGGACCGTCGGAGCCAAGCTCCCCCGGTCGCCGCGGGTGATCTGCGCGCCGACCGCGTCGGCCGGCACAGTGTTGGCTGACCCAGGGCCGCCCAGCCAGCCGAGCACGGTCGGGGTCAGGTCGGTGAGCACCACCAGGCCCGGCTGCCGGGTGGACGCGGCGTTCAGCAGGCCGGCCCGGTAGCCGGGGCCGCTGATCAGGGCGAGCTGCAGGTGGGGCGGCTTGGTGGTGGCGCCGGGCGCGGTGACAAGCAGCGTCGAGCCGGCCGGCAGGTCCGCCACGATACGCGCGAGTTCGGAGTCCATCGAGGCGAGCACCGAGGACCGTTCGGCATATCCGAGATTTCCCAGGTCCACGACGGTCAGCGGGCAGCGGGCCAGCACCGCCGTGCTGAGCCCGGCGGCCGAGGGCAGGTACGAGGCGACGTGCCCGCTCCGGTCGGCCAGCGCCAGCGCCGCGCCCGGGCCGATGGCGGTGGCGCAGCCCGGGGTCTGCTGCGCCAGCAGGCCCCAGCTGGGGCTGTTGTGGAACTGGTTGTTGTAGGCCTCCAGCGAGCCCATGGCCGGGACCACGGCGCCGGTGCCCGCGGGGACCACCGCGGGGAACGCCCCGCAGGCCGCGTTGGTGTGGTCGGCCTGCGCCCGGGCGGCGGCGTTCAGCGTGAGCCAGGCGTCGGCCGGGCAGGTCAGCGGCAGCACGGCGTAGTCCACCAGCGACCCCACCGAACCCTGGCCGGCCAGCCGCCACAGCGTGGGCGTGGCGGCCGGGGACACGTCGCTCCACCGCAGGCCGGATATCCCGACCACGACGACGTGCGGCCTGGCCGTAACCGCTGGGGTCTGCGCGCTCGCCGTGCTCGCGGAGAAGACCGCGGCGAGCACCGCGAGCAGGCAGGCGGGCAGCACCGCCCGCACCGCACCCGGCCGCATCCTCACCGCCCCACGGTATCCGGCGTAAAACCGTTATGCCGAACGATCCTGGTGCACGTGGACATGACCGCTCTCGCCTGGCACGATGTCGCCGATCAGGGCGGCGGGCAGTCCCTGCGCCCGCAGTTCGCCCAGCAGCGCGGGCGCCGCGGCCGGCGGCGCGGCCAGCAGCAACCCGCCGGAGGTCTGGGCGTCGTGCAGCAGCACGGCGAGTTCGGCCGGTATAGCTGGATCGAGGGCCGCGAAGCCGCGCATGCGTTCGGTGTTGGCCCTGGTCCCGCCGGACACGAAACCGGCCGCGGCGAGCTCCGCGGCGCCCGGCAGCAGCGGGACCGACGCAGCGTTTATCCGGGCCGCCACGCCGCTGGCGGCCAGCATCCGGTGCAGG
>JBAUAY010001021.1:0-4173 GCA_049676235.1 Streptosporangiaceae bacterium | reverse complement strand
ATCGGCTACGTGTTCCAGGATTTCAACCTGCTGCCCGGGCTGACGGCGGCGGAGAACGTCGCACTGCCGCTCGAGCTCGACGGCGTGCCGGCCAGGAAGGCCCGCGTGGCCGGGCTGCGGGCGCTTGACGAACTCGGCCTCGCCGAGCGGGCGGCCAGCTTCCCCGATCAGCTGTCCGGCGGCGAGCGGCAGCGGGTGGCCATCGCCCGGGCCGTGGTGGGGGAGCGCCAGCTGCTGCTGGCCGACGAGCCCTCGGGGGCGCTCGATTCGGTCAACGGCGAGGCAGTCATGCGGCTGATCCACGCCGCCTGCAAGCGGGGCGTGGCCGCGGTGGTGGTGACCCACGACGCGCAGCTGGCCTCGTGGGCCGACCGGGTGGTGTTCCTGCGGGACGGCCGGGTGACCGACCAGACCTTGCCCGTGCCGGGTCCTGAATCGCTGCTCATGCCGGGATCGGGCCAATGAGCACCGCACTGCGCGAACGCCCGGCCTCGGCGGGAACGTCAAACGGGGGCGTTCCCGCCCGCCGGGCCATGATCCGCTGGTCGTGGCGGGTGTTCCGCCGCGAGTGGCGCCAGCAGCTGCTGGTCCTGGCGCTCATCGTGGTGGCGCTGGCCGCCACCGTCGTCGGGGCGGCGGTGGCCACCAACACGCCACCCCCGGCCGGCGCGGGCTTCGGCACCGCGCAGGACATGGTCACGCTCCCCGGCGGCCCGCACCTGGCCGGCCAGCTCGCCGTGCTACAGCAGCACGCCGGCCGCGTCGACGTCATCGAGAACCAGACCATCGCCATCCCTGGCTCGATCAACACCTACGACCTGCGCGCCCAAGATCCGCACGGCGCGTTCGGCGCTTCGATGCTCTCCCTGGTCAGCGGGCACTACCCGGCCGGGCCTGGGCAGGTGGCCGTGACCCAGGGCGTGGCCACCACCTTCAACCTCAAGATCGGCGATATGTGGCACCAGGGCGGACAGGTCCGCCAGGTCACCGGCATCGTGCAGAACCCGCAGAGCCTGCTGGACGAGTTCGCCCTCGTCGCACCGGGTCAGGTCAGCACGCCAAGCCAGGTCACCGTGCTGTTCACCCCGCCGCCCGGTATGAACACCGCCTCACTCGGCTCCCTCAGCCAGTACGTGGTGACCCGGCATGATGCGGTGGCCAGCAATCCGCTCAACCCCGAGACCATCGTGCTGGGGCTGGCCACGGTCGGCATGCTGCTCATCGCCCTGGTCGCGGTGGGCGGCTTCACGGTGCTGGCCCAGCGCCGGCTGCGCTCGCTCGGAATGCTCGGCGCCCTGGGCGCCACCGACAGGAACATCCGCCTCGTGGTCCGGGTCAACGGCGTCCTGGTGGGGGTCGTGGGCGCGCTGGCCGGAACGATCCTGGGCCTGGCCGTCTGGCTGGCCTACCGGCCGAGGCTGGAATCCAGCGCCCACCACCTGATCGGCGCGTTCCAGCTGCCGTGGATCGTGATCGGCCCGGCGATGGCGCTGGCCGTCGTGGCCACCTACTTCGCCGCCTCGCGCCCAGCCCGCGCGATCACCAGGATCCCCATCATGGCCGCCCTGTCCGGGCGGCCCGCCCCGCCGAAGCAGGTGCACCGCTCGGCACTGCCCGGCGTGGTCCTCTTCGTGGTCGCCGCGGCCTTGCTGTCATACTCCGGCAAGAGCGCCAACGGTGGCGGGGCACTTGAACTCGTTCTCGGCATCGTCCTGCTCGTCGTCGCGATAATCCTGCTGGCGCCCTTCTGCCTGGTGATCCTGGCCAGTTCCGGGCGGCGGGCTCCGATCGCGGTGCGCCTGGCCCTGCGTGACCTGGTCCGGTACCGGGCCCGCTCGGGCTCGGCCCTCGCGGCCATCAGCCTCGGCGTCTTCATCGCCGCCCTGGTCTGCGTCCTGACCGCGCAGCGGTACGGGAACGTGCTGGACTACGCCGGGCCGAACGTGGCCTCGAACCAGATCATCGTGTACACGCCGAACGGCGGACCGGGCGGCGGCGGGCCAGGCGGCGGCCCGGGCAACGGACCGGGCGGATCCAGCCCATCCGGCACCGCCAGCACACCGCAGGCCCAGGCGGCGGTCGCGCAGAACATCGCCGAGGCCCTCGGCTCGAACACGATCATCGAACTCGACCAGACAGGCGCCAATCTCAACCACGCCGCGGCCGGGCGATCCTGGTCAGGCCCGATCTACGTCGCCACGCCCCAGCTCCTGCAGGCCTTCGGGATCAGGGCGTCCGAAGTCAACCCCGACGCCGACATCTTGACCATGCGGCCCGGGCTGTCCGGCCTTTCCGACATGCAGCTCCTCTACGGCGGCAACGGCCAAGGGTTCGGCGGCAACGGCAACGGGCCGCCCACCAGCTGGCCGTGCCCGAAGGGCCAGTGCCTGGCCAACCCGGTGATCCAGGAGGTCAGCGCGCTTCCGGCCGGCACGTCCGCGCCCAACACGGTGATCACCGAGCACGCCATCCAGGCGCTCGGCCTGCACACCAGCGCGTCCGGCTGGCTCATCCAGGCGCCGCACCCGCCGACCGCGGCGCAGATCCGCGACGCCAGGCTCACCGCCTCCGCGGCCGGCATGACCATCGAAACGAAGTCGAGCACGCCCTCGTCGGCGGAGATCCTCAACTATGCCACCGCCTTCGGGATCGCCCTGGCGCTGGGCATCCTGGCCATGTCCATCGGCCTGATCCGCAGCGAGACGGCCAGGGACCTGCGCACGCTGACCGCCAGCGGGGCGAGCAGCTTCACCCGCCGGGAACTGACCGCCGCGACCGCCTTCGCGCTCGCGCTGGGCGGCGCCGTGCTCGGCACGGTGGCGGCTTACGTCGCCGCTATCGGTTACGCCTGGGACAACCCCCTGGACGGCCTGTCCGAGCTATCCAACGTGCCCGCCAAGCAACTGCTGTTCATCGTCGTCGGCATGCCGGTGATCGCGGCGGTCATCGGCGGGCTGATGGCCGGCCGGGAGCCGCCCGCCATCTCCAGGCAGCCGCTGGAGTAGGGGCACGCGCCAGCACCGTTCGGGATAAAAAGCCCCTTCCCCGAGGGGGACCGGGCCCGGCCTAAGTGACGCAGGCCGGGCCCGGACTGCGGGCCCTTGTCCTTGCGCTCCAGGATCTCCGCCGCGCCGCGGAGCACGCACCGGAGCGGGTCCTCGACCACGACCGTGCCGATGCCGGCCGTCGTTTCGATCCGGTGGGCCAGGCCGGGCAGCAGCGCGCCGCCGCCGGCCAGCCGGACCTTGCCCCGGACCACGTCCTCGGCCAGCCCGGCTGGGATCTCGGACAGCATCTCACGCACCGAACCCGCGATCGCCGCGACGATCGGCTCGAGGGCGGCCGCCACCAGTTTTCCTGGCACGTCCTCGGACCGCGGCGAACGCTGCGCGACGTCCAGGCCGACCACCTCGGCGGAGCCCTGGGCCCCGCCGGTGACCCCGAGCGTCGTCTTCAGGTGCCGGGCCGCACGCTGGCTGATGATCAGCCCGAGCTCGCTCCGCGCGGCCTGCACGATCGCTTCGTCCATCGCGTTGCCGGCCTTGCGCAGCGACTGAGACCTGACCACCCGCCAGCCGGCGACCACCGCGACCTCGGTGGTGCCGCCGCCGATGTCGACCACGAAGCCGCCTGCCCCGCCGGTCAGGTCGAACCCGGCGCCGGCCGCGGCGGCCACCGGCTCGTCGATCAGCCGGACGTTGTACCTGGGCCGCCGCACGCTCAGCGCGGCGATGATCGACCGCCGCTCGACCGGCGTGGCCCCGCTCGGCACGCATACCAGCGCATCGCGCCGCGCCAGCGAGAACCGGCGCGTCCGCCGCAGGAACGCGTGCAGCATGGCCGCGGTCGCGTCAAGGTCCGCGATGACCCCATCCCGCAGCGGGTGGATCACCTGGATGTCCTGCGGCTCCTTGTCGGCCAGCGCGTCTGCCGCGTCGCCGACCGCGGCGACCTTGCCGACGGCAGTGTCGATGGCGATCGCGGTCGGCTCCTCGAGCACGATGCCGCGGCCGGCTACCCAGACGAGCGTGTTCACGGTGCCGAGATCGATCGCCACGCTACCCCGGAAGCGCATGCTGCTCTCCTCCGTGCCTCTTACAGGTCAACGTGACGCCCCTCAATCCCGATACGACCCGCCACGGACGTTCGCTAAGCGTACAGCCGGTATTCTTC
>JBAUAY010001020.1:0-9263 GCA_049676235.1 Streptosporangiaceae bacterium | reverse complement strand
GATCGGCGCCCAGCAGGCGCTCACCAGCGTGCTGTCCTCGGTGCTGTCCAGCCTGATCCAGCTGATCCTCGTGCTCATCGCGATGTTCTACCTGTCCTGGCTGGTCACCATCATCGCGCTGGCCATGCTGCCGCTGTTCATCTTGCCGGCGAAGCTGATCGGGCGCAGGCTGCAGCGGTTCACCCGGGAGTCGATGCAGCTCGACGCCGAGATGGGCTCGACGATGACCGAGCGGTTCAACGTGGCGGGCGCCATGCTGGTCAAGCTGTTCGGGCGGCCGCGCGAGGAGTCCAGTGCGTTCTCATCGCGCGCGGCCAAGGTCCGCGACATCGGCGTCGTCACCGCGATGTACGGCCAGGTGCTCTTCGTCTCACTCACGCTCCTGGCTTCGCTGGTGACCGCCCTCGTCTACGGCCTTGGCGGCACCCTGGTCATCAGGGGCACCTTCGAGATCGGCACCCTGGTCGCCCTGACCGCCCTGCTCGGGCGGGTCTACGGGCCGATCACGTCGCTGTCCAGCGTGCAGGTCAATGTCATGACGGCCCTAGTCAGCTTCGACCGGGTCTTCGAGGTGCTCGACCTTAAGCCGCTGATCGCCGAGAAGCCTGACGCGGTGCCCCTGCCGCGCACGGCCGCCGCCGACGGCCGGGGCGACCTCGTCCCAAAGGCCCCGGAGATCGAGTTCGACGACGTGTCGTTCCGCTACCCGTCGGCGAGCGAGGTCTCGCTCGCCTCGCTGGAGTCGATCGCACTGCCGGCGCCAGAGCGCCGGGACGCCGGGACGGGGGTGCTGCACGGGGTGAGCTTCCGCGCGCCGTCGGGCCAGCTGACCGCCCTGGTCGGCCCCTCAGGAGCGGGCAAGACCACGATCACCGCGCTGGCGGCGCGTCTCTATGACCCGAACGAGGGGATCGTAAGGATCGGCGGGTACGACCTCAGGGACGTCACCCAGGAGTCATTGCACGACGTGGTGGGCGTGGTCACACAGGACGCGCACCTGTTCCACGACACGATCCGGGCCAACTTGACCTACGCGCGCCCGGCGGCCACCGAGCTCGAGCTGATCGAGGCGTGCGAGGCTGCCCAGATCTGGGACCTGATCTCCGGCCTGCCCGACGGCCTGGACACCGTGGTGGGGGACCGCGGTTACCGGCTGTCCGGCGGGGAGAAGCAGCGTGTCGCCGTGGCGCGGCTGCTGCTGAAGGCCCCGTCGGTGGTGGTGCTCGATGAGGCCACCGCGCACCTGGACTCCGAATCCGAGGTCGCCGTGCAGCGCGCGCTGAAGACAGCGCTCGCGGGCCGCACCTCGCTGGTGATCGCGCACCGGCTCTCCACGATCAGGGAGGCCAATCAGATCCTGGTCGTCGACGCCGGCCGGATCACCGAGCGCGGCACGCACGAGGAACTCCTCGCGGCCGGCGGCCTGTACGCCGACCTCTACCACACCCAGTTCGCCAGCCAGGCGGCCTGAGCGCGGTCCCCGGACTAGCCGGGGTAGCCGAGGCGGCGGAGTTCCTCGCCGGCGATTTTCTCTATCTCGGTGACGTCCTCGGTGGTGAGGGACATCTCGTAGGCCGGGGCGCGGCGGCCGCGGCTGCGCGTACGGGCGGCGCGGGCCTCATTGCGGATCTCAGCCGCTTGCACGGTGGTCCCGGCGAAGCGGGACAGGTCGGCCAGGGCCTCGTCTGGCTTGCCCAGCAGGTGCTCGTAGCGGATGGTCTTCAGCTGGCCGGGCGGCAGGCTGTGGTGCAGCCTGGCGGCCAGACGCACGGACCAGCGCCAGCGCAGCGCGCACCGCCCGGCCGAGGACAGCCTGGGCCAGAGCTCGCGGTCCTCGACGGATTCGATGCCGAAGAACGGGTTGGGGAACTCGGTATCCACGTTCACGAAGCTGGGCCGGAACCAGGACATCACCAGCGGGTCGGCGAGCATGCTGGCCACCACGTCCCGACCGTCCCTGACCAACTGGACGATCCGCGCGTCGGGAAACGCGTAGGTGAGCGCCTCCGCGCAGTAGATGAGGTCCGGGCTCGCATCACCGAACGTCTCGAGCCTCCGGAGTTCCACGCACGGCCCGACCGCGTCCGCCGCCAGCCCGGCGGCGGCCCGGCATTCGCGTGTGCATTCCAGGCAGCTGTGCGCCGTGATCTGCCAGCCCTGCGCGAAGGCGTCCCTCATGACGGTGGCGGCGGCCTGCGCCCGGCCCTGGTGCATGGACGGCCGCCGGGCGAAGGCGTACACGGTGCGCAGCACGTTCGGCTGGCCGATCGTGACGTGAAAGCCCGCAGATGCTTTCAGGGCGCGACCGATCAAGTCCGCGCCTGAGTGCGGTGCGCCGACCACGAAGATCGGCTGGTGCACGCTGCGGGAGTTAACGATGAGAATGTGACGAGCGGAGGGCATCATCACCTAGCAGTCTGGTTTTTCATAGCGTGGCCGTCTGGATGCCCCTAGCCTGGCACGCTGCGGCGCTCATCTCGGGGACTACGTCGGTGTTCTTCGGCGTGGCCGCTCAGGTTGAGGGCGGTTTGCACGAGCGGGACATGGCTGAACGCCTGGGGCATGTTGCCGACGAGCCTGCCGTAGCGCGGATCGTATTCCTCACTCAGCAAGCCTACGTCGTTACGCAGGGCCAGCAGCCGCTCGAAGAGCTCCACCGCCTGCTCGTGCCGGCCGCTCAGCTCGAGCGCGTTCGCCAGCCAGAAGCTGCAGGCGAGGAAGGCCCCCTCCGAGCCGGGCAGCCCGTCCACCCCGGATGCGCCGCCGGCCGGAAGCTCGTACCTGCGCAGGAAGCCGTCCTGCATCAGGTCACGCTGCAGGACCTTCATGGTGGACACGATCCTGGGGTCGTCGGCGTCCAGGAATCCCACGTCGGAGATGAGCAGGACCGAGGCGTCGAGTTCGGTCGCGCCGTAGTACTGGGTGAAGGCACCGCGCTCGGCGTTGTAGCCCTTCTCGCACACTTCGCGCTTGATCTCGTCGCGGGTGACCCGCCACCTGGCCGCCAGGTCCGTCTTGCCCGCCTGCTCGGCGTAGCTGGCCGCGCGGTCGAAGGCGACCCAGGCCATGACCTTGGAATGGACGAAGTGGCGCCGCGGCCCGCGCACCTCCCAGAGCCCCTCGTCGGCCTCGGCCCAGTGCTCCTCGAGGAACTTCAGCAGCGACCGCTGCAGCGACCAGGTGTGCTGGTCGTCGTGCAGACCGACCCGGCAGCTGAGCTGGAGCGCATCGATGACCTCGCCATACACGTCGAGCTGGAGCTGGCCGGCCGCCGCGTTCCCGATCCGCACTGGCGCCGAGTTCTCGTACCCGGGTAGCCAGTCCGCCTCCCACTCGGCCAGCCGCCGTTCGCCGGCCACGCCGTACATGATCTGAAGGTCTCGCGGGTCGCCGGCGATGGCCCGGCCCAGCCAGAGCCGCCAGGCCTTCGCCTCCTCGGTGTACCCGGTGCGCAGCAGCGCCTCCAGCGTAATGGTGGCGTCGCGGAGCCAGCAGTACCTGTAGTCCCAGTTGCGGACGCCGCCAATGTCCTCGGGCAGCGAGGTGGTGCCGGCCGCGACGATGCCACCGGTGGGCTCGTAGGTCAGCGCCTTCAGGGTGATCAGCGACCGGATCACGGCATCGCGGTAGTCGCCGTGGTAGGTACAGCGCGACACCCAGCCGGACCAGAACCTCCTGGTCTGGTCGAGGGACTGGAAGGCGTCCAGGTGCGCGGGCTCGTCCTTGTGCGAGGGCAGGTAAGTGAGCGCGAACGGGACGGACTCGCCCTCGGCGACACTGAAGGTCGCGTTGTGCGCCAGGTCACGCCCGGTCATCGGGACCTGGCTGCGCAGCCAGATAGCGTCCGGGCCTGCGGTCGCCCGGATGCCGTCCTTGATCTGGGTCAGCCAGGGCACGACGGAGCCGTAGCCGAAGCGCACGCGCAGCGTGACATTCATGTCCACGGTGCCGCGCAGGCCGGTCACGATGCGGACCAGCACGGGCGGTTCGTCGTTCTCGCGCGGCGGCATGAAGTCGGTGACGCGGACCGCGCCGTCCGGGGTTTCCCAGTCGGTTTCCAGGATCAGCGTGTCTCCCGCGTACCGCCGGGTCGCCCTGGCGGCCCCGGTGCCCGGCGCGATCCGCCACTGGCCGTGGTTGTCCGTGCCGAGCAGGGCGGCGAAGCACGCCTCGGAGTCGAAGCGCGGCAGGCACAGCCAGTCCACTGAGCCGTCCGTGCCGATCAGCGCGACCGATTGCATGTCGCCGACGATGGCGTAGTCTTCGATCCGGCCGGCCATATGTCCTCCTGGTGAGGCCTGCTCGCCAAGGCCCTGCCCGATACCGTACTAGGCGCGGTCAGCGCTTAGGCTGGCATCATGCGCGTACTACCCGATGTAGTGGGTACGGGACGGCACCGCCGGGTGGCCGGCGCGGTCATGGCTGCCGTCGCTGCGGCCGCACTGGCGGGCTGCGCGCAGTTCGACGCGGCGCTCGGCCAGCGGCAGGCCATCGTCTCCTTCCGCGACGGCACGCCGATGCCGCAGCGGCTGATGGTGCGTTCGACCTGCGCCAAGGTACCGGCCGTGACCGCGCAGCCGCTGCCGTCTAACCTCAACTCTCCTTATGCGCTCCAGCAGCTGACCTTCCAGATCAACCACGCGTCGGACGCGGACGTGGCTCAGCTGGAAACGTGCCTGGCCAAGTTCCCCTCGGTCGTCGGCGTCACCCTGCAGGATTCGAGCGACGAAGGCAACTGAAATCACCCGGGTAACAACCCCGATAGCTTTCACTCAGCTGATTTCCTATATTGCCTACTTCATGTATAGTGAACCGACGTAATCCCCATATAAACGATAGAAATTAGGTACTAGATGCGACGTGTCACGACCGCCGCGATGATCGGCGTAGCTCTCCTGTTGGCTGGCTGCTCTTCTTCTTCTTCTTCTTCTTCGAGTACCACTTCTTCGGGTGCGACGGCGAACTCGGCCGTCAGCACCGCGCCGGTAACGGTCAGGCTTGGCTTCCTCACGAACATCACCCACGCCTCCGCTCTGGTCGGCCTGAAGGAGGGCTTCTTCACCAAAGACCTCGGCTCTGCGGGCTCGCTGAAGGCCACCGCGTTCAGCACCGGGACCGAGGAGACCACGGCCCTGCTGGCCGGCCAGCTTGACGCCGCCTACGTCGGGCCGAACCCGGCCATCAACGCCTGGCAGAAGTCAAACGGCAGCGCGATCAAGATCATCTCCGGTGCCGCAACGGGCGGCGCCTCGGTCGTCGTCGCGAAGGGCATCTCCTCCGCCTCCCAGCTCAAGGGCAAGACGCTGGCTACCCCGTCCCTCGGCAACACGCAGGACGTCGCGCTGCGCTACTGGCTGAAGCAGAACGGCCTGGCGACCACCTCGACCGGCGGCGGAGACGCCTTCATCAAGCCGACGACACCCAACTCGGCCGCCGTGCTCGAGTTCAAGTCCGGGCAGATCGCCGGCGGCTCCGAGCCGGCGCCCTACGACATCGAGATGGTCAAGGACGGCGGCACGGTCCTGCTCAGCGAGAGCGGGGTCACCACCTTGCTCGTGGTGACGCAGAGCTTCCTCTCCGCGCACCCCGCGATCGTCGCGGACCTGGTTAAGGCCCAGATTCAGGCCAATGACTTCATCAAGTCCAGCCCGGCCGCCGCGCAGGCAGACGCCAACGCCGAGCTGGGCTCTTACACCGGCAAGCCGCTCAAGGCGAGCATCGTGGCGGCGGCGTTCAAGGAGATCACCTTCACCAACGACCCGGACGCGTCCTCACTGACGAGCGACGCCTCGCAGGCCCAATCGCTCGGCTTGCTCAAGCCAGTCAACTTGAGCGGGATCTTCGATCTCGGCCCGCTCAACACGGCGCTGGCCGCGGCCGGCCAATCGCAGGTCAGCTCCTAGGAGGAAACTTCGGTGACGGTTACTGATCGCCGGGCGGCGCCCCCCGTCGGGGGGGCCGTCCGGCTGACGGGCGTGTCCAAGGTGTTCGGGCGGGGCAGTTCGGCCGTCCGCGCGCTCGACCAGGTGTCGCTCGAGGTGGCGCCGGGCGAGTTCACCTGCCTCATCGGCGCCTCGGGCTGCGGGAAGTCCACGCTGCTTTCGCTGGTCGCCGGACTGGAGCAGCCCACGTCCGGCGAGGTGTCGACCTCGGGCGGGCAGGTGGCCTTCCTGTTCCAGGAGCCCGCGCTGTTCCCCTGGCTCACCGCGGCGGGCAACGTGGAGCTGGCGCTGCGTGCTCGTGGCGTGGGCAAGGCCGAACGCCGTCAGCGGGCCGGTGAGCTGCTCGAGACGGTGCACCTGGGCGGGTTCGGCGGCAAGCGACCACACCAGCTTTCCGGCGGTATGCGGCAGCGGGTCGCGCTGGCCCGCGCGCTGGCCCAGGACGCCGACGTGCTGCTGATGGACGAGCCGTTCGGCGCGCTGGACGCGATGACCAGGGATGTACTGCACGATGAGCTCGACCGCATCTGCGCGGAACGCCACCTGACCGTCCTGTTCGTGACCCACAACGTCCGGGAGGCGGTCCGGCTCGGCGACCGGGTGGTGGTGCTGAGCAGCCGGCCCGGCCGGGTCATCGACGAGTTCGCGGTGCCCATCGAGCGGCCCCGCCGGATCGACTCGGCGCCGGTCGCGGAGCTGGCCGCACGGATCACCGACCGGCTGCGTGAGGAGATGAGCCGCGATGGCCGTTAATAACAGGGCAAAATACGCGGAGAAGCTGGCCTGGCTCGAGTCCCTCGAGACTCAGTCGCCGCAAGATCAGCGTGGCCGTCGGCTGGCCACGCGTTTCTGGGCCGGCCTGTGGCCGGTGGCGCTCGCTATCCTCATCGTGCTCGCGATATGGCAGCTGATCCACGTCAGCGGCTGGAAGAAGGACATCTTCCCCGGTCCCGGCGCGACCCTGGCCAATCTCTGGGATCAGATGAAGACCGGCCTGCTATGGCAGGCCATCGGCACCACGGCGGAACGCGCGGTCATCGGGTTCGGTCTCGCCGTGCTGATCGGCGCGGTCATCGGTGCCCTGGTGTCCAGGATCCGGCCGCTGCGGGCGGCGGTCGGGTCGCTGATCACCGGGCTGCAGACGATGCCGTCGATCGCATGGTTCCCGTTCGCCATCATCTTGTTCGGCATCAACACCACCGCCATCTTGTTCGTCATAGTTCTCGGCGCCGCTCCATCGATTGCCAACGGCCTGATCGCGGGCGTGGACTACACTCCGCCGCTGCTGCTCAAGGCGGGCGCGATGATGGGGCTGCGCAGGGTGTCCCTGTACCGGCACCTGATCCTGCCGGCCTCGCTGCCCGCGCTGGTGGCCGGGCTCAGGCAGGGCTGGGCGTTCGCCTGGCGCAGCCTGATGGCGGGCGAACTGCTGGTCATCATCGCGAACCAGCCGTCGCTTGGCGTGCTCCTTTCCACCGACCAGGATCAGTCCGACATGGAAAGCGCCACCGCGATCATCATCGTGATCCTGGTCCTCGGCATCCTCGTGCACTCGCTGTTCAGCATGGCCGACCGCTCTATCCGCCGCCGCTGGGGCCTGACCGGCAGCAGCTAACGCGGCCGCTTTCATGGCGGCTGGCTCAGCCGAGCAGGCGCCGGGCCGCGGTCGCGATGTGGCTCGCGCTGATCCCGGCCTCGTCGAGGAGTTCCTCGCCAGTGCCTGATCCGGGCATCACGCGCACGGCGAGGTGGGCGATGTCCAGTTCGGTGCGCCCGTTGCCGGTCAGCGCGTCGAGGACCGCGGCCCCGAGGCCGCCCTCGGGGTGGTGGTCTTCGGCGACGACCAGCCGGCCCCCGGTGGCCGCGGTGGCCGCGGTGAGCGTGGCGGTGTCGATGGGCTTGACCGAGTACACGTCGATGACCCGGGCGCTGATCCCCTCGCCGGCCAGCTGGTCGGCCGCGGCCAGGCATTCGTACAGGGTCACCCCGGCCCCGATCAGCGTGACCTGGTCGTCGTCGGCCGAGCGCAGCACCTTGGAGCCGCCGACCGGGAAGGTCTCCGCGGCGTCGTACAGCACCGGGTACGCACCGCGGGTGGTCCGCATGTAGCAGACGCCGTCCAGATCGGCCATGGTCTTCGTCAACGCGGCGGCGCTGGTCGCGTCGCTGGGGTACAAGACGGTGGAGCCGTGGACCGCGCGCAGCATGGCCAGGTCCTCCAGCGCCATCTGCGACGGGCCGTCGGCGCCGATCTCGACGCCGGCGTGCGAGCCGACCAGGCGGATGTTGGCCTGGGAGATGGCGGCCATGCGGATGAAGTCGTACGCGCGGGTGAAGAAGGCGGCGAAGGTGGACGCGAACGGCCGGTAGCCGCGCACGCTGAAGCCCACCGCGGCCGCCACCAGCTGCTGCTCGGCGATGAACATCTCGAAGTAGCGCTCGGGATAAGCCTTGGCGAACTCGTCGGCGAAGGTCGAGTTGCTCACCTCGCCGTCCATGGCCACCACGTCGGGACGGGAACCGACCGCCGCCAGCGCGTCGCCGTAGGCCTTGCGGGTGGCGACCTTCTGGCCGAGGTCGTAGGCCGGCAGCTTGATCTCGGCCGCGCTGTTGGCGCGGGCCGGGTGGCGCGGGGCCGCATCATCCGGTACCGGGCCCCGGACGAGCAGGTTACGTTCGCCGCCGAGCTCGATGACGGCGCGTTCGGCCATCTCCGGCGGGAGCGGCTTGCCGTGCCAGCCTTCCTTGTCCTCCACCTCGGAGAAGCCGCGGCCCTTGAGCGTCCGGGCCAGGATGACCGTCGGCTGCTCCCCGCTGAGGTCTCCAGCCTGGGCCAGGGTCCTGTCGATCGCGGCGACGTCGTGCCCGTCGATGACGAACGCCCGGGCCCCGAACGCGGTCACGCGGCGACGGTAGGTCTCGGTGTCCCATTCGTGCTCGGTGGGGCCGCGCTGGCCGAGGCGGTTGATGTCCACGATGGCGATCAGGTTGGACAGCTTGTAGTACGAGGCCTTGTCCAGGGCCTCCCAGATGGAGCCTTCGGCTATCTCGCTGTCGCCGCACAGGACCCAGACCCGGTACGGCAGTTCCTCCACGTACTTGCCGGCCAGCGCGACGCCGACGCCGTCGGGCAGCCCCTGGCCCAGCGAGCCGGTCGCCACGTCGACCCAGGGCAGCACCGGGGTGGGATGACCTTCCAGCCGGGAACCCAGCCGCCGGTAGCCGGTCATCAGCTCCTCGTCCGAGACGACCCCGGCCGCCTTGTAGATCGAGTACAGCAGCGGGGAGGCGTGCCCCTTGGAGAAGATCAGGTGGTCGTTG
>JBAUAY010001019.1:0-19444 GCA_049676235.1 Streptosporangiaceae bacterium | reverse complement strand
CCGTCAGGCCGAACAGCAGGGCCTTGCTGCCCGGCCCGCAGATCACCGCCTCGGCGTCGGTGGGCAGGCCGCGCCGGGCCCAGTAGCCGGCGGCCGCTTCACGCAGCGCGGCGTAACCGGCGACCGGGCCATAGGAGTTGAATCCCGCGGCGCGGGCCAGCGCGGCGCGGAGCATGGGATGAGCGGGCAGGCCCGCTTCGCCGAATCCGAGCGGCAGCACGGGCTCGCCTCGGCGGCGCCGCGCGTCCATGGTTTCGTTGGCGGCGAGCGTGGCGGAGACGGGGATGGTGGCGGGACCGAGGAGCGGGTGATCCGGACGCGAGTGGGTGGGGGACGGCAGGGGTGGCGAGGGCGTGACGGCGAGAGCCACTGGGGCGGGCGCTCCTAGCTGCGGGGCTGGGCGGATAAGGCTGCGGGATCGGCGAATAAGGCGGTCATCATCGCGGCGGAGGGACCCGGACGGGATGGGGCCCCACTTGGTGTGGCAACCTTGCGCACCCTTGTCAGTTTGCGCTTGCCCGAACCATAAGTACAAGCGCCGATCTCTATTGCAGAGACTAAGATTTTCTTATGCTCGACTTGCACAGACTCCGCCTGCTCCAGGAGTTCGCTGCTCGCGGTAGCATCGCCCGGACGGCCGCGGTCCTCGGCTACACGCCGTCCGCGGTGTCGCAGCAACTCGCGGCGCTCGAGCGCGAGGCGGGCACGGCGCTGCTGGACAGGTCCGCCCGCCGGGCCGAGCTGACCGACGCGGGCAGGCGCCTGGCCGGCCACGCCGAACGCATCCTGGCCATGGTCGAGGAGGCGGAGACCGATCTGTCCACCGAGGCCCAGGAGCCCGCCGGGCGGGTGGTGGCGACCGCGTTCCCCTCCGCGGCCGTCGCGTTCGCGCCCGCGCTCGCCCGCAGCCTGCGCACGCACCCCCGGCTGACGCTGGTGCTGCGGCAGACGCCGGCCAGGGAGGGGCTGCGGCAGGTCCGTTCCGGCGAGGTGGACGTGGCGATCGTGGACGACTGGACCAGCCGCCTGGCCGAGGAGATCGAGCTGGGCGGATCCATCCTGACCTGCTACCACCTGATCAGGGATCAGCTCGTGCTCGTGCTGCCGCGCGCGCATCCGGCCGCCGACCCGGGTGCGCCCGTCGACCTGCGGGCGCTGCGGCATGAGCCCTGGCTGGCCGCGCCGGCCGGGGAGCCGTCCCGGCAGGCCGTGGACCGGCTGCTCGCCGCGGTCGGCGTGACACCGCCGGTGCTGTCAGAGTTCGAGGGCATGTCCACGATCGTCAGCCTGGTCGCGCGCGGCATCGGCATCGCCATCTTGCCGCGGCTGGCCGTGGCCGCGGCGGAACGCCGGGTCGCGGTCCGGGACCTACCGCACGGTCTCGACCTGGCCAGGGACATTCACGCCGTGGCCCGCACCGCGAGCGTGCGCCGTCCCTCGGTGGCGGTGATCGTGACCGCGCTGCGCGCGGCGGCTAAGGCGTTGCCGCCCCAAGGAGCCCAAGGCCGGTGACCTAAGCTGACCGGGTGGATCTTCAGCTCGACGGCGCGGCGCTGACCGCCCACCTGGTGGACACCCCGTCGGTCAGCGGCGAGGAGGGGCCGCTCACGGACGCCATCGAGGGCGCGCTCCGGTCGCTGCCGCACCTGATCGTGCACCGGGACGGCAACGCGATCGTGGCCCGGACCACGCTCGGGCGGCCGGAACGGGTGATCCTGGCCGGGCACGTCGACACCGTGCCGGTCGCGGGCAACCTGCCCTCCCGCGTCGAAGGCTCCCGCCTGTTCGGCTGCGGGACCACGGACATGAAATCGGGGCTGGCGGTGCAACTCCGCCTAGCCGCCAGCCTGACTTCGCCCGGCCGGGATGTCACCTACGTCTTCTATGACTGCGAGGAGGTCGCGGCCGACCGCAACGGGCTGCTGCGGCTGAGCCGCCATAGCCCGGAACTCCTGGCCGGCGACTTCGCCGTGCTGATGGAGCCCAGTTCCGGCGAGATCGAAGGCGGCTGCCAGGGCACGCTGCGCGCCGAGGTTATCGTGCCGGGACAGCGGGCGCACACCGCGCGCTCCTGGATGGGCCGCAACGCCATCCACGAGGCCGGCGCCGTCCTTGACGTGCTGCGCGCGTACACGCCCCGGGAGCCGGAAGTCGACGGCCTGCGCTACCACGAGGGCCTGAACGCGGTCGGCATCCGGGGCGGCGTGGCGGGGAATGTCGTCCCCGACGAGTGCGCGGTCACGGTCAACTACCGGTTCGCGCCGGACCTGACCGGCGAGCAGGCGGCGGACTTCGTTCGGTCCGTGTTCTCGGCCTGGCCGGTGCAGGTGCTCGACGTCGCGGACGGCGCCCGGCCCGGTCTGGGGCAGCCGGCCGCGGCCGAGTTCGTCGCGGCGGTCGGCGGGACGCCGCGGGCCAAGCTCGGCTGGACCGACGTGGCCAGGTTCTCCGCCCTCGGCATCCCGGCGGTGAACTACGGGCCCGGCATCTCGGAGATCGCGCACACGGCAGGCGAGTACGTGGAGATCAGCAAGATCGCCGAGTGCGAGTCGCGCCTCCGGGCCTGGCTGAACACCCCCTGACCTCGTTTCTGGCCGGCTGGGTCGTTACCTGGCCGGGCCATTGCCCAGCACCATCGAGCTCGTGTGCCTGGTGCCGCCGACGCTCTCCCAGTCGACCGAGACGGTGTCGCCGGGGTGGTACATGGCGGTGATGCCGGTCAGCGAATCGGGTGTGGTGATCGCCTGGCCCTCGATCGAGAGGATTACGTCGCCGGGTCCGATGCCCTGCGAGCTGGCCGGCGTGCCGCACAGCACGCCGAGGACGAGCGCACCCGAGCTGACCGGCGCGATGTGCGCTGGGATGCCGGCCGGCTGGTTGGTGGCCTGGCAGGCCGGGCCGCCCCCGGAGGCCCCCCGACTGCCGCCCTGCGCCTCGTCGGCGGCCTGCTGCTGCGGATTCGGGCTGCTGCTCGCCGCGACCTCCACGCCGAGGAAGCCGGGCAGCCCGATATATACGTTGGCACCCTGCTGGCCTGATGCGATCTGCCTGGCGATCGTCAGGGCGCTGTTGATGGGGATAGCGAAACCTAGCGTGCCGCCGGACGACCCGACCTGGCTGGACGTAGAGGTGTTCGCGGCGGTGATCATGCCGATGACCTGGCCCGCGTTGTCCGCAAGCGCGCCACCGGAGTCGCCCTGCTTGATCGGGGCGTTGGTCTGCAGCATGTGGTTCAGGTCTTCGGTGCTGTTCGAGCCTTCGTCGCTGGCCTGGATCGAGCGGTTGAGCGCGTTGATGATGCCCGCGGCGGCCTTGGCCCCGCCTTGTCCTTCGGCGTTGCCGAGCGCGAGCACCTGGGTGCCCAGGCTGACCTGCGAGGAGTTACCGAAGGTCTCGGTGGGCAGGCCGGAGGCGCCCTGCAACTGGAGCAGCGCCACGTCATCGGTAGCGTCATAGCCGACGACCTGGGCCGGATAGGACACGACCGAGTTATGACCCGGGTCGACCAGCCGGGCCTGCACGGTCGTGGCCCCGTCGATCACGTGGTTGTTGGTCAGCACGAGTCCCGACGACGAGATGATCATCCCGGTGCCCTCGGCCGTCTCGCTGTTGTACTTGAGCGTCGAGATGATGTCGACCAGGCCGGGATCCACCTTTTTCGCCACCGCCACCCGGTTGAGCGGAGCCGAAGAGGACCCGCTGCCCGTCGCGTTGTTATGCGGTCCGGGAACGTTGTTCGATGAGATATCGGCCGACGGGGCCGTGCCGTGATGGTTAAGCGCGACGGTTACCCCGGCGCCGATACCCGCCGCAAGCCCGGCGATGGCGATATAGACCAGGAAGCGCCCGCCGCGCCCCGGACGTCCCGGCGGGAGGTCGGATCGAGCCCACCCGGGCGGGCCGTAACCGCCGCCGGCCCGGTGGCCCGCGGGATCCCCGCTGTCCCCCTGGCCATAACCCCCTTGACCGTAGCCGTCCTGGCTCCCGTACCAGGCCTGACCGTACCCGGCCTGGTTCTCCTGCCCGGCCTGGCTTCCGTATCCGGCCTGGTTCTCGTGCCAGGCCTGACCGTACCCGGCCTGGTTCTCGTGCCCGGCCTGGCTTCCGTATCCGGCCTGGTTCTCGCGGCCGTCCTGGCTTGCCTGGCCGTCCTGGTTTTCGTGGCGTGACTGGCTCCCGTACCAGGCCTGCCCGCCTGGCTGGCTCCCGTAGCCGGGCTGCACGTAGGAGCCCTGGCCGTCCCGGCCGGATGAGCTGGACGGCGTGCCGAAAGCGATGGTGTCCTGACCGCTCTCCGGCGGAGGAGTTGCGCTCCCCTCGGGCCCGCGAGTCCCCGCGTCTTCGCCCTCGTCGCGCGGCGCCCACGGTCTGACGTACTCGTCCGGCTGCGACCAGCCGCCGTCGCCATCGCTCTCGTTCTCTCGCATCATCCTCGCCCTCGACCAGACCAGCGTACGTCGCGACCGGTCATGTCGGCTCTAGGTCCTCCGGCGACAGACATTCTGCTAGTAAGCCCGGTGAAGCTGTACGTCAGCTGAACGTCTTCTGGTATTGCCGGGTCCCTGGCTTATCCCGCCGGGCCCGTGTCGAGCGTCACCGTCGCGGTGTGCAGGCTGCCGCCCGGGCTGACCCAGGCCAGCGGGGTTTTGCCGCCCGGGCGATAGCGGCTGACGATGGCGGTCAGCGAGCCGGGCGAGGTGACGGCCCGCCCCCCGATGGAGGTGATGACGTCCCCGGCGAACAAGCCGGCCGTGGCGGCCGCCGTCCCGCACAGAACCCCATCGACCAGCGCGCCGGACTTGGCCGGCGCGATGCTACCCGGGACGGCCGCCGTGTCGTCGCTGGTGCAGCTGTGGCCGCTGTTGCTCACGACGCCGGTCTGGCGCAGTTCCTGGCTGGCCTGCCGCCGGGGATCGGTGCTGGTGCTGTCGGGCAGGAGCACGCCGAGAGACGCCGGCATGCCGATCTGGATGCGCGCGCCCGGCTGCCCGGCCGCGATCCGCTTGGCGATGGGCAGGGCCTGGTTGATGGGGATGGCGTAGCCGGAATAGACGGTGTTCCCGCCGGCCGCCGTGTCGATCCCGATCACCCGGCCCGCGGCGTCGGCCAGCGGGCCGCCGGAGTCACCAGGCCGGATGTCGGCGTTGGTCTGCATCACGCCGTGCAGGGTCTCGATCAGGCCAGAGCTCTGATCACTGGCCACGATGGTGCGGTCGAGGCTGCTGATCACTCCGGGCGCGACCGTCGGCGAGCCGCCTTGCCCGGCCTCGTTGCCGATGGCCAGGACGAGCGTGCCCACCCGCACGTGCGCGGAGTTGCCCAGCGTGACCGCCTTGAGTCCGGTCGCCCTCGGCAATTGAAGCAGGGCGACGTCATCGGTCAGGTCGTAGCCGAGAACCCGAGCCGGATAGCTTTTGCCCGACATGACCGGCGTGACGGTGACGCTCGTAGCGCCGTCGATGACGTGATTGTTGGTCAGCACCAGGCCTGCCGCGGCGTCGATGACGAAGCCCGTACCCTCCGCCGTTTCCTGGAGGTATCGCAGGTCGGAGGTTACGTCCACGATGCCCGGCTCGACTTCGTTGTAGACGACCTCGTCGTTCATCGTGGCCGGCTCCGCCGCGGCGTCGCGCGCCGCCCGGGTGGCGCCCGAGCGGGCGGAACTGATGTGCTGCACGGCCAGCGTGGTCCCGACGCCCGTCGCGGCGGCCAGGGCCGCCACCACCAGGTAGATCAGCAGCCCCCTGGCCCCGCCCGGCGAACGAGCCCGCTGCCCGGCGGAGGCCGTGACGCTGTCCGGGGGGCCGGCTAGCGGCGTGGCGTCTGCTGAGGATCCTGCCGGGGAAATCAGGGATTTCCCGCCCGCGCCGTCGTCCTCATGCATCCACTGCCCTTTTGCCCGGAATCGACCCTCGCCAGTAGATTTCCCCGGCCGGCGGGTAGATCAAGCCTGTCGAGGGGAGCAAACACTGACCTCACCTGGAGAACACGGCTCCCTTGCCGCCACCGCTAGCCGCCGTGGACGACTTATGCGTAATGTCGTGATACTCTGCGTCCACACGCGATATGACGTGAATATCGTAGCTAGGGGCTCGAAGGGCAGGGATTCGGATGTCCGCGTCGACTCAAACTGACCAGGACCTCTCCCGGCGCGAGGAGATGACGGTTTCTGGCGCCGCCATGTCGGCCGCACCGTGGGGCGCCGCCGTGGTGAGCGGCGGGGTTGTCGCCGTCGGCGACCTGGGCCTGCACCTCATCGGCGCCGGGCTGGGCCTGGGCGCGCTGAGCGGCTCGGTGGCCATGGGCGCGGTGGCCTTCTTCGTCGTGGCCGCGGCCGGTGCCCTGTGGCGGGCCCGGCCGAGCCGGGCCATCCGCTGGGCCAGGAGCAATCCATGGCGCTTCGCCGTAATGCCCGCGCTCGCCTGCGCCGCCATCGTACTGGTGCTATCCGTGGTCACCGGGGGCGGCATCATCCACCCCGTGCTGAGCGGCCTGTGGCACGGCGGCCTGGTGTACGGCCTGACCGGTACGGCCGGCGTCTTCACCAAGTCGAGGAAGCAGGCTTCTTAGCCCGCAGTGCCGTTTTAGCCTGCAGTGCCGTTAGCCCTGCCCGCCGGCGAGCGCGATCCCCTTCTGCAGGTCCGCGAGCGTCACCGCGCCGAAGATGCGATCCACGATGCGGTGCCGGGCGTCGAGGAAGAACGTCTGCGGCAGCGCATTGACACCGTAGGCGGACGCGATGCCGAACTGCGGATCCCACCCGACCGGGTAGCTGACGCCATCGGAGTGGGTGAACGACATCGCATTGCCGAGGACATCGTTCTCGTCCAGCCCGACGAGCGCTACCTTGCCCTTCTCGGCGCGGTAGAACTTGGCCAGCAGCGGGGTCTCCGTCTTGCAGGGTTCACACCAGGATGCGAAGAAGTTCACGACGAGCGGCCGACCCGAGTACTGGCCGAGCGAGACCCGCTGCCCGGAATGGCCGAGGACCGGGAGGCTGAACGCCGGCGCCGCGACGTCCGCAGGCCGCGTCGGCTGGCCAGAAGCCCCAGAAGCCGAGCTGGCCAGGGCTATCCCGACCAGGGACCCGGCGACGCAGAGCGCGATGAGGCCCGAGACGACCTTGTGCCTGACCGCCGCCCGCCAGACCTCGCCGATCGCGCCTGTCCAGGTCTGCTGTCCCATGCTCCGCTTCACCTGCTCCGCTTCACCTGCTCCGCTCACCCTGCCCGCTTCGCCCCGCTCTGCTTGACCTTTCTCCGGGTAACGGCGCCGTCATGTCTTTCGCGCAAGTCTGCCATTGGCGGCGTCCGCCCCGGCGAGCTTGTCCGGGGTCGACGCCGGCGGCAGCTCCAACGGTCCCGGGGGTGCGGGGAGCAGCACCTCGAACTCGCTACCCTGACCCGGGTTGCTGTGCACAAGCACATCCCCGCCGTGCGCCCGGGCGACCGCGCGCACCAGCGCCAGCCCGAGTCCGGTTCCCCGCCCAGGCCCGCTGTCGCCGCTGCGGAACCTGTCGAAGACGTGCCGCAGCAGTTCGGCCGGGATGCCCTGGCCTGTGTCCGTGACGATCATGCGGACCGGCAGGCCATACCCGACCGTCACGACGGACAATTTTATGACATCCCCGTTGGCGGTGTGCCGGACGGCGTTCTCGAGCAGCGCGTCGATGGCCTGGCCGAGCCGCTCCCGGTCGGCCGGCACCGTGACCTTGTCCAGCCGGCCCAGCTGCCAGCGGCGGTCTACGGTGGGCCGCCATCTGCGCAGGATCTCCATGGTGAAGCTGTCCAGGGCGACCGGCTCGGGATGCAGGAACTCCGGACCCTCGGCGGCCGCGATGACCAGCAGCCGCTCGGCGATTCGCCGCAGCCGGTTCAGCTCGCCGAGCACCACCTGGATGTCGTGTCCCTCCTGGGGGCTAGTCAGGCCGTGGGCCAGCAGTTCGGCATGACCCAGCGCGATGGTGATCGGCGTGCGGAGCTGATGCGAGGCGTCCTGGAGAAACCGGCGCTGGGTGGCGAGCAGCCGGGCGTTCTCCTCGCTGACCATGCGCGACTCCTGCTCCGCGGTGAGCTTGCGCCTGGCGTGCCACACCATCGCCAGGAACATCGCCGCCATCAGCGGAACCTCGGTCAGCTCGGCGGCCGGTTCGGCGCCGCGCGCCACATCATGGCCGATGGCGGCGGCCGTCGCCGCCATGACCACGCCGAGGACCCACAGCGTAGGTCGGGTCGCCCAGGTGCGGAATCCGTACAGCAGGGTGAAGCTGATCCAGATGAGGTGGAAGGGGACGGTCTCCCAGCCGGCGAACGCGAAGATCGCGATCAGGTTGATGACGGAAAAGACCACCCACACGGCGTCGAGCAGCGCCGGCCGGAAAGGCCAGTTGAGCCGGATGGCGAACCTGCCGAGCCCGGAGATGCGGCCGGCGATGCCGCTGTCAGTGGTCGGCGAGTTGGTAACCTTCACCGCGTACCGTCTTGATCAGGCTGAAGCCGAGCTTTGACCGCAGGCGTCGCACGCACACGTCGACCACGTTGGAGCCCGGGTCGAAGTCGTATCCCCACACGCTGGCCAGCAACCTGCCCTTGGGTACTGACTGGCCGAAGTGCTCCGCCAGCTCGCGCAGCAGCAAGAACTCCAGCCGCGTCAGGGGCACCGGCCCCTGCCCGATGTCGGCGACCAGCCGGGCCACGTCCAGGGTAAGGTGCCCGGCCCGGATGACCTCCCCGGCGGCCTCGCCGGGCCTCAGCGCATCGCCGTGCAGGTGGGCATCCTCGCGCAGCCGGACCCGGATCCGGGCCAGCAACTCGGCCAGCGAGAACGGCTTGGTCAGGTAGTCCCGCGCCCCGCGCTCCAGGCAGTCGACCTTCGTGGCGACGTCGGCCACGCAGGACAGCACCATCACTGTCTGGTCGGGGCGGGCGCGCAGCAGCTGGTCCAGGACGCTGCAGCCGTCCATGTCCGGCATCACCAGGTCCAGGATGACCAGGTCGTAGTGGCTGTCCAGGGCACGGTGCAGCGCTTCGGTGCCGCCGCCGGCGAAGCCGGTCAGGTAGCCGGCTCCCGCCAGTGCGCGGCCGATGAAGGAGCGGATATTGGGCTCGTCATCGACGATGAGGATCCGTTTGGCGGCTGGGGTGGCGCCCTCGGCCAGCGTCGAATGTCTCGGTTCCGGCTCGGTCAAGTTCGGCTCAGTCAGGCTTACCTGAGCCGCTCCCCGGTGCGACGTCATGTTCGCTACCTCGGTCCTTATCACGCGGCCGTGAGTTCATGCGTCCTGGAACGGCAGGACCGCCCGCTATCTGCCCGGATCCGCACCCGGCCGCATGACGCCTTTGGCAGTGATGGTCCTCGTGAACCATGAAGCCGGTCAAGCCGCACAATGCGCTCGCTCGGATTGTTACGGCTCTGTCACACAAACGATTGCAATCCTTTGCCGCTCACTCGTGGGCCGGATGGGACCCCGGACATGTGACCCGGATATCAGCTGGGCAGGGTCGGCGGTGACACGTGCGCGGACAGCGCCGTGCTGGCCGAGGTGATCAGCCGGTCGATCTGGGCGCGTTGCGCGTCGAGCGCCTGCTGGTCACGGCGCAACTGTGCGGACGCGCTCTGGACGGCCGTCGGCGTCTTAGCGCTCACGAGGGTGGCGATATCGATCTGGACTCGTTGAGCCAGGGGGAATCCCCAGGTCACCAGTTCATTGACGGCTGTCTGTGCGTGGAAGGAAGCTAGCGACTCCGGTGCCTGGTACTGGACCAGGTCATCCATCGGCATGCTGTTGGCCGGCGAGCAGTTCGCCGCGGCCGTATTGGCGATCACGACGGCGGTCTTGACGTCGTGACTCGCGCCGGACTGGATGGCCCGCAGCGCGGTGATCGAATCGTTGACGCCGCCCGCGCATGACTCGATATCGACGTTCAGGTCGTGCACCATGCCGCGCAGGTCGGCAGCCCGCTGGCCGGTGGACGGCCGGTGCGGGAGCGCGGCGAGCGTCAGCCCGGCTACGAGCACCACCCCGCCGATGAGCATCCACTTGGGGGTGCGCAGCACGGGCCACCCTGAAGGTCGGCGCGTGCCCCCGGGCCATCGCATCGTCATGGTTCCTCCTGGATCCCGGGCCGCACGACCCCCGATCCGGCGCCATCATACGAGGTCATTCCATCGCGCGTAATCATGCCGGGTGGCGTGATTACGGCGAGTGATGATTGCGCACACATCGCAAACGATTGTGAGTCAGGCCCGAAGGCCTGCGGACTTGCCTTGTGCGGCTGGCCGTTTGGCCCCCACAGGCGCATCGGGGCTGGTCACGCAGGGCCACCAGAGCCGGGAGCGGCCGCACCATGACAATTTCGTCATTCGCGAGGCTAAGTGTTGCCTTGCGCCGCGTGTGACTGGAGTATCTACCCCGTAGGTGCCGGCCTGTCCCTGCCCGCACGGCTGGATATTGCACGTGCAGGATCGCGTGCGCACCGCGGGTTAAGAAGAGAGGTGGTGATCCGGTGTCCGTGGCAGCCCGGGCGGTATCTCTGCTCGTTGCCTTCCTTGTCGTGGTGGGGCTGGGGATCTTCGTAGCCCTGTATTACATCGGAGGGCAGAGCTCCCTGCCGACCATCCACTATGCCGCCTCCGGTGGCCAGGTCAACGTGGTGTTGCAGGAAGACCCGCAGAACAACTCTTCCAGCAAGCCCGACTGGGTCAGTTATTACGTGCAGGACCCGTCGAACAATCAGTGGGTCCATACGACGCTGTTCTCGGTCCCGGCCCACACCAAGGTCAACGTGACCATCTACGGCTACGACGGCTGCACGCCGCTGCGGAACAACTTCTTCAGCCAGGTCCAGGGCACCATCGGTAACACGGTGACCGTCTCCCAGTTCGATCAGCACGGCAAGGAATACGTGACCGACCAGACGACCTCGGTCATCAACTCGTGGGCCAATTGCAATGTCGGGCACACGTTCGCCATCCCGGGGATGAACCTGTACGTGCCGGTCGCCTCGCCGAACGCCCAGCTTTCGGCGAACAACCTGTGCAGTTCCTCGCCGTGCACCCCGAGCGGCAACCCGTACGCCAAGGAGACGTTCAGCTTCGTAAGCCCAGCCCACGGCGGCGACTTCCGCTGGCAGTGCCTGGTCCCCTGCGGTGGCGGATTCCTCGACGGTAACGGCGGTCCCATGGCGACCATCGGCTACATGTCGGGCTTCATGAACGTGGTGAGCTCATGACAACGACGCAAGCGGCGCCCGAGCCACGGCACGGCCTGCGGCTCTTCCTGATCTGGATCATCCTGGCGCTGGCCGCCGACCTCATCATCTGGTTTGTCTGGTACCCGCACATGCCGCCCGGCGACATGTCCACCTCCGCCCACCACCAGCAGTTCGACATCGCCGTGCTGGCGGTGACCGGCGCGCCAGTCGTCATCTTCGTCATTCTTTATTTCGTCTACTCGCTCGTGATCTGGCGGGCTAAGCCCGGCGACGACAGCGACGGCGAGCCGATCTACGGCAACACCAAGGTCCAGGCCAGCTGGATCATCGGCACGACGGTCATTGTGTTGTGGTTGTTCGTGTTCGGCACCCTCGAGCTCGCGGGGCCGGCCGGCGCGGGCGCCGGCGAGGGCCCGTCGCCCATCTGGACGCTGGCTGGCACGCAGTCGGCCACCTGGAGCCCTGGTGGCAACATCATGCTGCAGGTCCAGGTGATCGGGCAGCAGTGGACCTGGACGTACCGGTATCCCCAGTTCGGCGGGATGGAAAGCACCGAGCTGATGCTGCCGGTGGACACCCCGGTCACGTTCCATGTGACGTCGCTGGACGTGATCCACAGCTTCTGGGCCTACCAGCTCGGCGTGAAGGCCGACGCCAACCCGCAGGTGGACAACGTGGCCTACACGACGGCCAAGGCGCTCGGCAGCGTCACCGTCCGCTGCAGCGAGCTCTGCGGCCTCTGGCACGGCGCCATGTTCAACTACGGCCACGTCGTGAACCAGTCCGCGTTCGCGTCCTGGGCGAGCGGCGTGCAGGCCAAGGAGCAGAGCGACGGGGTGCTGGCCGCCCTCCCGCCGTACGCGCTCACCTACGATCCCACCGTGATCCCGCAGCTCGGCAATGCCCTTCCCACGATCGACGGCATCACCGGTGCCTCGGGCTCCTACTACCCGCCCGGCGACCCGGTGCAGCCATGACGCGCTTCCTGCCGCGGCTAGCGGCGCCCGTAATGTCCGCCATGACCTCGGTGAAGGGGTAACGGGATGGCCATCGAGACACACCCGGATCTAGCCGAGCCGGCCGGCAGTGGCCCTGAGATCGGCGGGCCCGGCGGGGTCATGCGGCCATGGTGGCTGCGTCCGGGCGTGCATACCGGCGTGATCGGCGGCGCGGTCGGCTACATCCTCGGCCATCTGCTCGGCAACTTCCTGTCCAGCGCGTACGCCAGGAACCCGCTGTCCGACGTCAACGACGTACCGATCGTGCTCGGCTACGTGCTCGCCACCATCGGCTGGCTGGCCGGGCTCGGCGTGTTCAACGACCTGGGCCGGCTGATGCTGGGCAAGCCGCTGCTGGCCGAGATCCGGCGGGGCGAGGGGGAAGTCGGCCTGTCGAAGTACTTCAGGTACACCCTGGACCACAAGGTCGTCGGCATCCAGTACCTGTTCGGCATGATCGGCTACTTCCTGACCGGTGGCCTGTTCGCGATGGCGATCAGGGCCGAGCTGCTGTCGCCGACCTACCACCTCATCGGGCCGAATCAGTACCTGGAGGTGGTGGGCGAGCACGGCACGATGATGATGATGATGATGTCCTCAGTCATCCTCGGCCCGTTCGGCCAGTACTTTGGCCCGCTGCTGATCGGGTCCAAACGGGTCGCGTTCCCGCGGATCGAGGCCCTCGGCTTCTGGCTCACCCCGGTCTCCTACGTGATCCTGCTTTCCGCCATCTTGTTCGGCGGGTTCCCGACCGGCTGGACCGGCTACGAACCGCTGGCCACCCAGGCTGGACAGGGCATGGACGCGTACTTCTTCGCGTTCGGCCTGATGGGGATCTCGATGATCCTGGCCGGCTTCAACATGATCGTCACCATCATCAACTACCGGGCCCCCGGCATGCGCTGGAGCCGGCTCCCCATGTTCGTCTGGTCGATGTTTACCGTCTCCTTCCTTCAGGTCCTAGCGGTGCCGGTCCTCATCGGCGCGTGCTACATGGGCCTGATGGACCGCACCTTCCAGACCGGGTTCTTCACCAACCAGCTCGGCGGCTCCAGCTTCCTGTACGAGGACCTGTTCTGGTTCTTCGGCCATCCCGAGGTGTACATCCTGGCCCTGCCGGGCTTCGGCGTCATCTCCGAGGTGGTCTCGACGTTCTGCCGCAAGCCGCTGTTCGGCTACAAGATCGCCGCGGCCGGGATGCTCGGCGTGGGCATCCTCAGCTTCTTCGTCTGGCAGCACCACCTGTTCGACAGCGGCATCAACCCCGACATGCGGCCGCTGTTCATGCTGACTACGGAGCTCATCTCCATCCCGACCGGCTTCATCTACCTGGTTGGCATGGGGACCTTCTGGAAGGCGAAGATCCAGTTCACCATCCCGATGCTGTTCGCGCTGGCGTTCTATTTCAACTTCCTGATCGGCGGCATCAGCGGCGTGTTTCTCTCGGACGTGCCTGCGGACACGACCGAGCATGGCTCGTTCTTCGTGATGGCGCACTTCCATTACACGATCATGGGCGGCCTGATCTTCGCGTTCATGGCCGGCATCTACTACTGGCTGCCGAAGATGATGGGAATCAAGCTGAACGAGAAGCTGGGCAAGCTCCACTTCTGGACCATGTTCATCTTCTTCAACTCGACCTTCCTGCCGCTGTTCGCGCTCGGCGTGATGGGCATGCCGCGCCGCGTGTTCGAGTACGCGCGCAACCTGGAGACGCTCAACGACTGGGTCTCGATCTCCGCGTTCCTCCTGGGCGCCTCGATGCTCATCTTCCTGGTCAACTTCGTCATGTCCACGCTCTTCTGGCGGGAACGTGAGGTGGGCAACCCGTGGCGGTCGCGCAGCCTGGAATGGCAGCTGTCGACGCCGCCACCGCCGGAGAACTTCAAGCATGTGCCGGTGATCCTGTCCAGCCCGTACGACTACGGCGTCCCGAACGCGCTCCCGGTGGCCGACCTGAATCCGCCACCCGGCGTCATCGGCGCCGCGTACGCGGGCGCGAGCGGAGCGGAGGCGTAAACCATGACGGATATGACGGCATCGCCGACCCCAGCGGCCCAGGAGGCCGCGCTCGCGGCCGAGGATGAGGGGTACTACCACGAGTCCGCGCTCAACGCGACCTGGACCGGTTCGCGGCTGGCCGTCGGCGGGCTGACCTTCCTGTTCGGCTCCTTCGCGTTCGCCTACTTCTACCTGCGCTCGCTCAACTCCGAGGGCCGGTGGGAGGGGTCGGGTTTCGTGCACCCCTCGCTGTGGATCGGCACCACGATCATGCTCCTGGCGGTGCTGAGCGCCGGCGTGCACTATTTCGTGCTGCAGCGGATCAAGGCCGGGCACAAGCAGACCTGGCAGATCGGCGGGCTGATCGCCCTGGCCCTCGGCCTGGCGGCGGTCGCGATGCAGGTCTACCAGCTGTTGGACCTGCCGTTCCCGCCGGGCAGCTCCGGGTACTCCAGCGTCTTCGTCGGCTTCTACCCGGTCTTCCTGGTCGTGCAGCTCGCGGCGATGATCTGGCTGGAGATGCTGCTCGCCCGGTCCCGGTTCATCCCAGCCCTGTCGTTCGTCGAACAGCCCCCCACGTACACTGACACCTACCTGGTCCAGCGGTTCCAGGCGTCGCTGAGCGCCTTCTCCACCGTCTGGAGCTACCTGGCCGTGATGGCCCTGCTGTTCTGGCTGCTGTTCTACGCTCTTTGAGTGCCGCAAGCCGAAGAGGAAGAAGGGATCCGGAGTGCACGGTGTGCTTGCTGACTCCGCCGGCGGGGCATGGACCTTCGGCGCGTCGATACTCAGCTTCGCGTTCCCGATGCTCTTGTTCATCGTCGTGGCCGCCTGGCTGTACGTGACCTATACCAAGCCGGAGCTGGCGCCCGGGCACCGCGCTCCCGCCCTCGAACGCCCGATCATCCACACCGCGGTTCCCGGGCCGCCGGCCGCCGTCGGCGAGAACAAGGCCAGGACCGAGGGTGGCGAGTGACGTCTACAGCGGCTGTCGCTGGGAGTAACGCGGGGACGCTTGGTCAAGGCCCGGGGCGCCCTGACGGCCGCCGGCAGGCGGGAGTGGTGGTCCGCGCGCTGGTCGCGCTGACCAAGCCGCGCATCATCGAACTGCTCCTGGTCACCACGGTCCCGGCCATGCTGCTCGCCCAACGCGGCGTGCCGTCCATCCGGCTTGTCCTGGTCACGCTCGTCGGTGGCACGCTAGCCGCGGGCAGCGCCAACACGATCAACTGCTACATCGCCCGCGACATCGACGCGGTGATGAAGCGGACCTCACGGCGCCCGCTGGTGGTTAACGGCAAGGGCACCATCAAGCCGTGGGAGGCACTGGCCTGGGGCATCGTGCTCGGCGCCGGAGCCACGCTGCTGCTCGGCCTGATGGCCAACTGGCTGTCGGCGGCGCTCGCCGACGCGGCCATCTTGTTCTACATCTTCGTATACACGCTGCTGCTCAAGCGCCGGAGCCCGGCCAACATCGTGATCGGCGGCGCCGCAGGCTGCTTCCCCGTGCTGGTCGGCTGGGCCGCCGTGACCGGCACCGTGAGCATGCCTGCCGTCGTACTGTTCGCGGTCATCTTCCTGTGGACGCCGCCGCATTTCTGGGCGCTGGCGATGAAGTTCCGCAAGGATTACGCGGCGGCGAACGTGCCGATGCTGCCGGTGGTCGCGTCACCCGCCGCGGTCGCGCGGAAGATCTTGTGGTACTCCTACGCCATGGTGGCGGCCACACTGGCCCTGATCCCGTACGCAGGCTGGATCTACGGTATCTTCGCGGCCGCGCTCGGCGTCTGGTTCCTGATCGAGGCGCACCAGCTCAACGCCCGGGTGGCCGCGGCGGACGCGGCGGACGCCGCCGGGCAGGCAGGCACCTCCCCGGCTCCGATGCGCCTGTTCCACCTGTCGATCGCGTACCTGACGCTGCTCTTCGCGGCAGTTGCCGTCACCGCCCTGCTGCCGTGGGGGCACTGGTAGGCCCTCGGCTTAACCCCCGGCCGAGTTCCTCGGCCGGGGGTCTGCTATGTCTCGACACCAAGCCCGTCGTGGCCCAGATGTAACTTGTCCTCGTCCGGCTATGTCACGATGTTTGTCAAGGATCTAGGCAACTCGGCCGTGTAACCATTCCTTCATGTTGAGCCGGTAGACCATCTGCGGGGACTTCGCACATACATCGAGGAGGTAAGGCGAGTGCTACGACCGGCATCCCGTCGCGCTGGCCGACGAAATGCCTCCCCGAACGGATCAGCCTCGCCGTACGGTCCTCAGACTCCCCACGGTCCTCAGGATCCCTACGGGTCTCAGGATCCCTACGGATCCGGGCAGTACGAGCCGGACGAGGACCCGAGGTCCTCCGGCGACCAGTCCTGGTCGGAGAACGGGAGGCAGAGCGGGGGGCGGCGCAGGCGTGGCCGCGGACGGTTCCGCAGGCTACTGCGGCTGCGTACGGTCCGGGTCATCTTGGTGCTCGTCGTCGTGTTCTGCGTCTGGGTCGGCATTTCCGTCGGGCAGGCACTGGTCGCGCCCGGCGGCGGATCGACCTCCTCGAAGCTGGCCGAATGGGCCAGGGATCACTACCTGGGGCCGGTGGTGACGTTCGGCGAGTGGCTCACCTACAGCCCGCCCAAGGTGGGCGGCAAACCCGGCTTCTCGCTCGCCGCGCCATCAGGCGTCACGCCCAGCAAACCGCACAAGGCCGCCCACGGGTTCCAGCCGAACATCCCGGAGAAGCTGACCTCGTTCGCCAGTCCGCCGCTGCCCGGCGAGGGCGTCTGGCGCGTACTGGCCACGGTCAAGGGCGAGCCCGCCATGTTCGGCACCTTCCTGCGGCCCGATGCCGTGCACACGTCCTACGTAGCCGGGATCGTCTCGCTGGATCAGCGGCTGGTCAGCTTCCAGCTGCGGCCGGGCGCCGAAGATCCGGGCCCGGGTAACTGGAAGGCCTCGTCGTGGATTCCGCCGGGCACGCGCCGGGGCCTGCTGGCCACGTTCAACGGCGGGTTCAAGCTGGACTCAGCAGGCGGCGGTTTCTACCTGAACGGCGCGACCAAGGGAGCCCTGGTGAACGGGGCGGCGTCGGTGGTCTACTACCGCAACGGCGCCATCAAGATCGGCGCCTGGGGCAGCGAAGTGCGGATGACCCCGAACGTGGTCGGCGTCCGGCAGAACCTCAAGCTGCTCATCAACCACGGGAAGATCCCGGCCTCGGTGAACAACGACGTGCTCGGGGCCTGGGGCGCCACCCTCGGCGGCGGGTACTACGTGTGGCGTTCCGGAATCGGCATCACCGAGGGCGGCCGGGTCATCTTCGTCTACGGCCCGTCCCTCAACGCCCAGGATCTCGCCAACCTGCTGAAGCGGGCGGGCGCGGTGGAGGCCATGCAGCTGGACATCAACCCGGAATGGATGTCGTTCGAGTACTACCAGGCCCACGGCCACCCCTCGGACCCGACCCCGGTGAACCTGCTGCCCACTCAGCAGCAGAGCGCGTACCGGTACTACTCGATCTACAGCCGCGATTTCACAGTAGTTTACGCACGGTGACCGCCCAGACGAGCGCCGCCGAGGTGGCCGCCAGGCCCGAGCCCGCCCGCCGCGCGAGCTGGCTCGTCGCGGTGCTGCGCACCGCCCGGCCGCGACAGTGGCCAAAGAACCTGCTTGTTTTCGCTGCGCCGCTGGCCGGCGCGTCGCTCGGGCGTCGCGATGGCCTGCTCTATGCCCTGGTGGCCGCGGCCGCCTTCGGCTGCGCTTCGGTCGCGGTGTACTTCATCAACGACGTGGCCGACGCCGAGCGTGACCGTCTCCACCCGCGTAAGCGGCACCGCCCGGTGGCGGCCGGCGATCTGCCCAAGCGGCATGCGATCGTGCTTGGCGCGGTGTCTGCCGTGCTCGGCCTGGCCGCCGGCCTGCTGATCTCTGAGCCGCTGCTCATCGCGTCGGTGGGCGGCTACCTGACCCTGTCGTTCCTCTACTCCGGGGTACTCAAGCACATCCCGGTGGTCGAGGTGCTCTTCGTGGCGTCCGGTTTCCTGCTCCGCGTACTCGGCGGGGCGGCGGCCACGCACGTGCGGCCGTCGGGCTGGTTCCTGCTGGTGTGCAGCCTGGGCGCGTGCGGCGTGGCCATCGCCAAGCGCTACACCGAGCTGACGAGCCTCGGCCCCGAGGCCATCCGGCACCGGCCGGTCATGCGCTGGTACCGGCCCGCGGCCCTGCGGTTCAGCCAGATCATCGTGGGCGGCCTGATGATCGCGGCGTACCTGGCGTGGGCGGCCGGGGAAAATCCCAACGCCAGGCCCTGGCATCTCGCCAGCGCCGTACCGCTCGTCGCGGCCCTGGTCCGGTTCGGTTTCCTCACCGGTCGGCGGACGTCCGCGCCGGTGGAGGACCTGCTAACCAGGGACGTTCCGATGCTGGTCTGCGAAGCGAGCTGGCTGGCGCTGTTCGTGGCGGGGCTGGGCGGGGTCGGCACTTAGGAACTGGTGAACAATAATGACTATTTTCCCGAACGAAGCTGGTCACCCGCCTCGGATCATGCTGCTCGGCGGTACCAGCGAGATCGGCCTGGCTATCCTCGCCGCGCTCGGCGCTCCGGCCGGCGCCGAGGTCATCCTGGCCGGACGTGATGAGCAGCGGCTGGCCGCCGCGGGCAAGGAGCTGCCCTACCAGGTGCGGACCGTCCCCTACGACGCGATCACGACCGAGCGCCACCAGGCCTTCGTGGATGCCGTCTTCGCCGACGGACCCCTGGACATGGTCATCTCGGCGGCCGGCATCCTGATCCCGCAGGCGGACGTCGAGCGTGACGTCCAGCGCGCCGCCGAGATGATCGAAACCAACTTCACCGGCCACGTCACCAGCCTGCTGGCCATTGCCGCCCGGATGCGCGCCCAGGGCCAGGGCACCATCGTGGTGCTGTCCTCGGTCGCCGCGGTCCGCCCGCGTAAGGCCAACTTCGTGTACGGGGCGGCCAAGGCCGGCCTGGACGCCTTCGCCCGCGGGCTGACCGACTCGCTACACGGCACCGGCGTCCGCGTGCTCCTCGTCCGGCCCGGGTTCGTCACCGGACGGATGACGGCGGGCATGGCGCCCGCGCCGATGGCCACGACCCCCGAGCAAGTGGGCGCGGCCACCGTGGCCGCGCTGCGCGGGAGGAAGTCGGCCGTGTGGATTCCGGCGCCGCTGGGCGGACTCGCCGTAGCCCTCCGGCTCATCCCGAGGCCGGCCTGGCGTCGTGTTTCT
>JBAUAY010001018.1:0-10131 GCA_049676235.1 Streptosporangiaceae bacterium | reverse complement strand
GCTGCACCTGGAAGCGCCGGACGCCGCCGTCGACCTGCACACCCCCGAACCCGAACTGCGCCGCTGGGCGACTGCGCTGCTCCGCCGGGCTCAGCAGACGGTTCGCGGCCTCATCGACGCCCGCGTCGAGCAATTCCAGGTCTGCGTCCGACCCATGCCCGCCGATGGCCAGTCCATCGTCGGCCCCCTCCCCGGCGCCCCCGGTCTCTACGTCGCGGTGACCCACAGCGGCGTGACCCTGGCCGCCCACCTGTCCCGCCTCATCGCCGCCGAGCTCACCACCGGCACCGCCCCGGCCGACCTGGCCCGCTACCGCCCCGCCCGCTTCCTCACCAGCCCCGCCAACCCACCCCGCCCCGCTAGCCCCCTCCTCCCGCGCTCCGAAATTCAATGAACGTGGCGTTCTACCCGAAAGAATCAGTAGAACGCCGCGTTCATTGGTTTCGCTGGGAGACGCGCCAAGCTCGGAATTGGGACAATCCGGACATCGTGCGGCCTGAACAGGTGCGCGCCGAACCTCAGGGGAGCAGGACGACCTTGGTCGCGGCGCGGGTGTCGAACAGGCGGTAGGCCTCCGCCGCCTCGGCCAGCGGCAGCCGGTGCGTGATCACCCGCTCGGGCGCCAGGCCCCGCGACAGGACCATCTGCATCAGCCGCTCCCGGTCAGCGAGCGGGTCGCCGATGCTGAACCGCAGCGTCAGCTCGTGCTCGAACATCAGGCCCGCGTTCAGCTTGTAGTCCGGCTCGAAGTGAGCGCCCACGACCGAGACCGTGCCGCGCCCCCGGGCTAGCTGCAGCGCCGCATCCAAAGCCCCAGGCGTACCCGCCGCCTCGATGACCACGTCCGCGCCGAGACCGCCGGTGCGGGCCAGAACCAGTTCCTCGGCCTCGGCCGGCGACACCGCTTCGGCGCCAAGCGAAGCCGCGAGCTCACGCCGGGCCTCGACCGCGTCCACGGCGATCGCGCCGCCGAAGCCGGACACGCACAGCAGCGCCATCAGCCCGACCGGCCCGCAGCCCAGCACGACGATCGTGTCGGTGAGGCTGGCCCCGGACCGCTGGACCGCGGCGTAGCCGGTCGGCAGGATATCCGCGAGGAACAGGGCCTGCTCGTCGGTGAACGTCGAGGGCAGCTTGAGCAGGCAGCGGTCCGCCATCGGGATCCGGACGTACTCGGCCTGGCCGCCGTCGAGGCGAGGGTAGACGCCCGAATACCCGAACAGGGCCCGGCTCGCGCACTGCGCCGGGCGCCCCATCCGGCAGTGCGTGCACGTCCCGTCGGACGTCATGCTCGAGGACACCACCCGCTGTCCGACCTCAAGCAGATCGACCGCGTCTCCGATGTCGGTGATCACGCCAGCAAACTCGTGGCCCAACACCGTCCGGGGGTCGAACCCGGGCGTCATGCCGTGCAGCGGGAACAGGTCGGCCCCGCAGATCGCGGCGGCCGTCACCTTGACGATGGCGTCCTGGGGCTCCCGCAGCTTTGGTTCCGCGACGTCGGAAACCTTGGCGGTTCCCCGCTCGCCGACCTGCACTGCCTTCATGCTGTACCTCCAGGGTGCCTTCAGGCTGGCTCTTCGATCTCGACCAGGTAACCGTCGGGGTCCACGCAGAAGAACCGGCTACCGCCCCACGGCGGGCGGTAGGTGTCGGCGAGGAACGAGACCCCGCGGGCCTCGAGCGCCTTACGGGCCGCGTCCGCGTCGGGCACCTCGAGCACCAGGACCACGTTCGCCCGGGCTCGGTCAGCCGGACCCGGGGCCACCATCGAAACGCCCGGCCGGTCGGGGGCCGGGTGGCCCTGCTCCGCCAGCGAGATCCGTGCCCCGGCGGCGGTCAGCGTCGCGTAGGGCGGGTCGTCATACCGCGCCACCTCGGTCAGCCCGAGCTGGTCCCGGTAGAAGCGGAGCGAGGAGGCGAAGTCGGAAACGGCCAAGATGGCGCCGGCCCGCGTGACCGGGAACTCGGGCACGCCTCAGCCCCGCAGCCCCGCAGCCGACGCCCCGGCCCGGGAGGCCCCGGCGCCAGAGGATTCGGCTCGTGACTCGGCGCGCGAGACCGTCGCTGGCGAGCCTTCCGCGAGCGAAGCGTCGGCCACCGGGGCATCGTCCCGCAGTGCCGCCTGGAGCCGCTGCGCGGGCACCCTGATGTGGTCCGCGATCAACGCTGCGGTGCGATCCGCGTCCCGGAGCCTGATGGCCGCCAGGATCGCGCGGTGCTCGGTCAGCGAGTCGTCCATGCTGCCGCGCAGGGCCAGCGTGCGGGACTGGAACCGGCCGATCTCGCCTTCGAGCCGGTGGTGCACCTCCTGCAGTTTCGGGTTGCCGCTCAGCTCGCACAGCGTCTCGTGGAACTCGACGTTGGCGGCGAAGAACTCCCGGACAGCGCCTTCGGCGATGTGGCCGGCCATCCGCTCCATGAGCTGGTCCAGCCGCGCCAGGTCGGCCTCGGTCAGCCGGGGGATCGCGAGCCGCACGGCCATGACCTCGAGTGCCTCGCGGACCTGGTAGGCGTCGATCAGTTCCTGGGGTGTCAGCGACCGGACCTCGGCCCGGCGCCGCGGCCGCATCGTGATCAGCCCTTCGGCCGACAGGCGGCCCATGGCTTCTCTGATGGGGCCGCGGCTTATCGCCAGCTCCTTGGACAGCGCTACCTCGGACAGCTCGGTTCCGGGCAGGAGGTGATCAGCCAGGATCTCTTCGCGCAAGTGCTCGTAGACCCGCTGCGACAGCGTCAGGTTGTCGAACGCTACCGTCACTAGCTCATCCCTCCGCCGCAGCTAACCTACGAAGCTGAACCGGCGGCCGCCGGCCGCTCCTGCCGGGTCCCGACAAAGCGCTTCGCTCCAGCCAGGTATAGCAGCGATGCCAGGGCGAATCCGACGATCCAGGAGATATCCGCACCGCCCAGCGGCTTGACGAGCGACCCGACGAAGAAGGTCTGATCTAGGAACGGTACCTGCACCGCGAGCGTGATCACGTAGCACAGGCACGCCCACCACTGGATTCGCCCGTATATGCCGTTGGGGGGTGAAGAACGACGCCACGTCATAGCGGCCCCGCTTAACCACGTAGTAGTCGACGAGGTTAATGGCGCTCCACGGCACGAAGAAGAACAGCAGCACGCCGATGAAGTTCTCGAATGACTGCAGGAAGCTCTTGTAACCGAGTACGGCCAGGATCGTGCCGGCCAGGAAGATGATGCCGATGCCGGTCAGCCGGACGGTCAGCCGGGACGACGCGGCCATGAACTTCTTGCTGAAACTGCCCAGGCTGGCGAACGCCAGCATGCCGCTGTAGGCGTTGAGCGTGTCCCCGGGAATCTGGCTGATGCCCATGAAGAACATGATCCACAACCCGGACACCTTGGCCAGCGCCTCCAGCGGGTTGCCCGTGGCGGTGGGCACCAGCGTGGCGATCCAGGCGCCGAGCCCCGCGAACAGCGTGGTCGATATGACGTTCCCGCCGAAGATCGCCCAGAACGTCCGCCGGAAGCTGACGTCCCTTGGCAGGTACCTGGAGTAGTCCGACACGTACGGCGCCCAGCTCAACATGTTCATGAAGAACAGGCCGATGGTGGCGACCAGGATCGGGCCGCTGGACAGGGTGGTGCCCCGGTACTGGTGCAGCACCGAGCCATAAGTCGCGGCCTGGATCACCGCGATCACGATGACCACGACGAAGATCGCCGTCATGACCTTCTGCACCGAGTGGATCCACCGGTAGCCGAAGATGGCCAGGGCCAGCGCCGGCAGCGTGATGATGACAATCCACACCGGCACGCTCACGCTGGACACCAGGAGGTTCAGCGAATCGCCCTGCAGCACCTGCGAGGCAGCCAGGTACCCGATATCGAGCACAATGGACGCGAGCAAGATGAAGCTCGCGCCGTAGAAGCCGAACTGCCCGCGGCTCTGGATCATCTGCGGTACGCCCAGCCGCGGTCCCTGCCAGGCGTGCAGCGCGGTCAGCAGCATGCCGAGCACGTTGCCGACCACGATGGCCACCAGCGCCCAGAACAGGTTCAGGCCGAACAGGATGGCCAGGACGCCGAGCGTGAAGTTGACGACGTTGGCGTTGGCCGCGAACCAGAGGGTGAACTGATCACGCGGTCGGCCTTGCCGTTCGTTTTCGGGGATGACCTCCACGTGGTGCTGCTCGACCACCGATCCCGGTGTAGCCGCCGCGTCATGCTTCAGACCCAGCTGCTCCCCAGCACTCATGGCTCCCTGCCTTCCGTAGGTCGAGCCCCTCTGCCAGCCCGCCGCGCCCAGCACTCACCGTGATCCCGGCCGGACCCGCCGAGTGGCCACATTGAAACTGGCTTTTCTGAAAACTGTCAACTGGTGACTGTGAAATTTTTTACCGAACGGACCAGGTTGACCAGGTCAGCGCCACCTTTTTCGCTCTCTAGGTGATCGTTTGTCACAGTCGGCACCCTCGCTCCCGCGGGCCGGACGACCGAGCAGTTCACGGTAAGTCATCTGTTGACAGTCAGCAGTTTTGGGAAATAGCGTGGGTTCGACCATGACCACAAACGAGCTGACGATCGGGGTGCGGGAGTGGAATTCGGCGTCAACCTGAACAACCGTGAGCCGCTGATCACCTCCGACTACACCCTGGCTGATCTGCTTGACCTGGCGGAGCTGGCGGAGCAGCGGGGTTTCGGGTCGGTCTGGGTCGGCGACAGCCTGTTTTCCAAGCCGCGGTACGAGCCGATCAGCCTGCTCTCGGCGATCTCGCAGCGGACCTCGCGGGCCAAACTCGGCACCGCGTGCCTGGTCACCTCGACGCGGAACCCGCTCTACCTGGCCCTCGAATGGGCCACCCTGGACCAGCTGAGCGGCGGCCGAACAATCCTGGGCGCCTGCATGGGCAACCCGGAACACGGCGTGCGGCGGGAGTTCGAGGCGCTCGGCCTGCCGTTCGGCAAGCGTGCGGCGGTCTTCGAGGAGGGCCTGGCCGTGCTGCGGTCGCTGTGGACGACCGGGAAGGTCACCCACCACGGCGAGTACTACGACTTCGACGACGTGTCGTTCTACTCGGGCACCGAGATGGGGCCGCTGATGCCGGTCCAGCAGCCGCCGCCGACCTGGGTGATCTCCAACATCAGGCTGACCGGCGAACTGGCCCCCGAGGTCGCCAGGAAGCGGATGCACGACGCCTGCGCGCGCGTGATCTCCTACGGCGACGGCTGGATGACATGCTGCCGGGCCATGCACCCGGAGGAGGTCGCCGAGCAGATCACCGCGCTGCGCAAGTCGGCCGCCGACCTCGGCGAGGACTTCGGCCGGTACACGGTCTCCTACCAGGTCACGATGAACATCGGCGACTCGGCCGACCAGGCCTCTAGCGCGTTCGGCGACTACATCGGCAGTTACTACCCCGAGCTCAGCAAGTCCGTGGACCTGTCCAACTGGGGACCCACGGGTACCCCGGAAACCGTGGCGGACTGGTTCCGGCGGTTCAGCGCGGCCGGGGTGGATCACTTCATCTGCCGCTTCGGCGCCCTTGACCAGTTCGGCCAGGTGGAACGCTTCGCGGCCGAAGTACTCCCTGCCCTCGGCCAGGCCGCCCTCGACCCGCCAGTTCTCGAGCAGAAAGGACCCGACCTATGACCGAAGAACCCCGCACCGAGGCGCAGATGCGCTCCTCGGCCGAGCTCGTGGTCGACACCTGCTTCGAGGTGAAGGACGGCGACGTCGTCACGATCATCACCGACGACCGGCGCAAGCCCGAGGCGGAGATGGTGGCGACCGTGGTCGCCGAGCGGGGCGGCCTGCCCATCGTGGCCAACAACGAGGCCCAGATCCGCCGCGCCCTGGCCGACACGCTGTTCCCCATGGTGCCGCCGCGCAACCTGCACCAGGCCATGGTCACCTCGGACCAGATCATCATCATGACCAACCTGGAGTGGGCCAACCGCTTCGCGCACGTGCCCGCGGTCAAGGAGTCGGTGGCCAACATGGCCCGCATCGGGTCTATCGAGGAGGGCTTCGGGCGCTGGCCGATATCGGTCGCCGACATCGAGCAGACCATCGGCAACGCGAAGAAGGCCATCGCCCGGCTCGAAGGCAAGAAGCGAGTGCGGGTCACCTCGCCCGCGGGCACCGACGTGGTGGTCAGCATCGAGCGGCGGCCCGCGCTCGAGGTGGTCCCGGTGAAGCAGCCGGGCGCGATGATGGGACCGGCCCCGCTGTGGGGCGAGGTGGCCTACGCCGCCGTGGAGGACCAGACCAACGGCACCATCGTGATCGACGGCAACATGCTCGGCATCGGTATCCCCCGGCACGTGGAGCACCCGATCACCTGGCACGTCGAGGACGGCAAGTACCAGGCCATCGAGGGCGGCGCCGAGGCGCGCCGGCTGCTCGACGTGATCACCGGCGTGCCCGGCACCGAGACGGTGGCCGAGTTCGCGTTCGGGACCAGTGACTTCGCGCCGGTGGGGGATCCTTCGGAGAAGGGCCGCAAGGGCACCGTGCACTTCGCCCTGGGGGACAACCAGAACTGCTACCCGGGTGGCCAGAACAAGAGCGTGCTGCACCTCGACGGCGTATGCCACCATGTGTCGCTGCAGATCCTGGACACCGGGGAGTACCTCGTCAAGGACGGAGTCTGGCAGCTGTGAACGCGGGGGGGTCTAGGGGGCAGCAGAGCGTCGCGGTCATCACGCTGGCCGACGTGCCTCCGGTCGAGCTGCCAGGCGGCAGCTGGTCCCGGGTCTTGGTGGCGGAGCAGACGGTCGGCGGCAACGTCTCTGCCCTGGGCTACTCGGTGTTCAAGCCGGGCACCTCGACCGCCGACCTGTCGCACTCGGTCGAGGAACTCGCCTACATCGTCGGCGGCAGCGGCGTGATCCGGCTGGAGACCGGGGACGTCCCGGTGACCGCCGGGCAGGCGCTCTACGTCCCGGCCCGGCTCTGGCACACGGTGGTGAACCCGGGCGGCGAGGATCTCGTGATGGTCTTCTCGTTCCCCTCGCCGGGTTACCCGCCCACGGAGCGGCGCGACCCGGCCAGCACCGAGCGCCGCGAGCCGGTGAAGTGACGGGCCCGTCAGGGGGGCCGCCGGCCACGGCGGGGGACGCCGTCCGGCAGGTCGCGCTGGCCTGCCAGATTATCGCCAGGTTCGGCCACGAGGATCTCACCCTGGGCCACGCCAGCGTCCGCGGGCCCGACGGGGGCACCGTCTACATCAAGCGCAAGGGCAAGGCGCTGCGTGACGTGCTCGCCGAGGACGTCATCGGTATCGCCCTCGACGACGCGGACGGGTACCTGACCCCGGGCGCGCACCTCGAGACGGTCATGCACCTGGAGACCTACCTGGCCCGGCCGGACGTCGGCGCGGTGATCCACACCCACCCGATGTACTCGATCGCGCTCGGCGCCACCGCCGGCGGCCTCGAGCTGCTCTCCCACGACGGCCTGCTGTTCCCGGACGGCGTGCCTGTCTTCGACGGCACGGCCGGGCTGGTGACCACCCCGCAGGACGGGAAGGCAGTGGCCCGGGCGCTGGGCCCGGGGCGGGCGGTGCTGCTGCGCAACCACGGCATCCTGGTGGCCGGGGAGGACATCAGCTGGGCGGTGCTGACCGCGCTCACCCTTGAGCGGGCGGCGCGGATCCAGTTCATCGCCCGGGTCCTCGGCGACCCGGTGCCGATCCCGCGGGAGGTGGCCCGCGAGCTGTCGGCGAGCAAGTACCAGGAGGAGTTCGCCGAGGAGTACTGGCAGGACTGGTGCGGCATGCTAGACAAGCCACGATGACCATAGAAAAAATCTCTGCCACCATCAACGGCAGGCCCTTCACCGGCGACGTGCCCGCCGAGGAACTGCTGCTCGACTTCCTGCGCGACCGGCTCGGCCTGACCGGCGCCAAGCAGTCCTGCGAGGTTCAGGTCTGCGGGGTGTGCACGGTGCTGCTGGACGGGAACCCGGTCAGCTCGTGCTGCTTCCTGGCCGCTGACATCGACGGCCACCAGGTGGAGACGATCGAAGGCATGGCCGGCTCGGACTTCCACCGGCGCGCGGTCGAGGCGTTCATGCGGCACGCCGCCGTCCAGTGCGGCTTCTGCACGTCTGGCATGCTGCTGACCGCCAAGGCGCTGGCGGGCCGGGGTCTGCGCGGTGACCGCGACGAGATCGCCGCGGCGATGAACGGCAACCTGTGCCGCTGCACCGGCTACCGGTCGATCCTCGACTCGCTCACCGAGATCCTCAGCGAGCCGCGATGAACCCCGTAGGCCAGAGCGTCGAGCGTGCCGACGGCCGGCTCAAGCTGGCCGGCCAGGCCGAATTCACCGGCGACATCCGGCTGCCCGGCATGCTCTACGGCGCGGTCCTGCACAGTCCGGTGGCGCACGCCCTGATCTCCTCCGTCGACACCTCGGCGGCGGAAAAGCTCGACGGCGTGGTCGCCATCCTCACTGCTGAGGACGTGTCCGACCTGGATCCCTACTACGGCCACGCGCTGCGGGACCGCCCGATCGTGGCCATCGGCAAGGTCCGTTTCATCGGCGAGCCGGTCGCGGTGGTCGCGGCGGAGTCCCAGGCCATCGCCGACGCCGCGGTCGCGTACATCGACGTCGAGTACGACGAACTGCCCGTCGCGGCCAGTCTCGAGGTGGCGCTGGCTCACGACGCGCCCTTGGTCCACGAGGAGGCCGCCCGGCCGGGCAGCGCGCACGGCCTGGGGAAGCTCCCTGACGCCGAAGGCAACATCTGCTACAGCTACTCGTTCCGCCGCGGCGACATCGAGCGTGCCTTTGCCGACGCCGCGGTAGTGGTCGAGGGCGAGTACACCTTCCCCGCCGTCTACCAGTACTCGATGGAGACCCACACCACGATCGCGCACTGGCACGGCGGCGAGTTGACCCTGTGGTCCTCCTGCCAGCACCCGTTCCTGGTCCGGCAGGAGATCGCGGTGCTGTTCGGGCTGCCGCTGGACCTGGTCCAGGTGATCGTGCCGTTCCTCGGCGGCGGCTTCGGCAGCAAGTCCTACACCAAGATGGAGCCGCTGACCGCGGCCATCGCGCGCAAGGCCGGGCGCCCGGTACGGATCCTCAACGGGGTCCACGAGTCGATGATCACCACCCGGCGGCACAATATGACCTGCCGGATGCGCACCGCGGCCGCCGCCGACGGCACCGTCCTCGGGCGCACGGCGGAGGCCTGGCTGGACACCGGCGCGTACGCGGATAACGGCCCCCGGGTCACGGCCACGGCCGGCGACGCTGCCCCGGGTCCCTACCGCTGGCAGGCGGTGCAGGTGCAGGCCCATTGCGTGTACACCAACACCGGGCCGGCCGGCTCCTACCGCGCGTTCGGCGCCACCCACCTGCAGTGGATCGGGGAGTCGCAGCTGGATGAGGTGGCCCGCCAGCTGTCCCTGGACCGGCTGGAGATCCGCCGGAAGAACCTGCTGCGGCCGGGCGAGGAGGTCCGTCCCGGCGGCAAGCCCCTCGACGCGGACCTGATCGGCGACGTAGAAAAGGCCGCTCACGCCATTGGGTGGGGCGAACCGCCCGCTCGTTCGGCGGAAAAAAACAAACGCAGGGGACGCGGCGTCTCGGTCGGCCTGCTCGCGGCCGGGGCGCACCCCGTCTCCACGGCGACGGTGCGGATGGGCCCGGACGGCTCGGTCACCGTCCTGGTCGGCACCACCGAACTCGGCCAGGGCGCCCGCACCGTGATGGCCCAGATCGCCGCCGGAGTCCTCACCTCGCCCGTCGAGAAGGTCGTCGTCCGCGGCACCGACACCAGGTACACGCCCTACGACCGGTCCACCGGCGCGAGCCGGTCCACCACGGTGGCGGGCCTGGCCGTCCAGCGGGCCGCGCAGAGCGTCCTGGACGCGCTGCTCGAGACCGCCGCGGCCAGGCTGGAGGCCCCGCCGCAGCTGCTCACCGTGGCCGACGGCGCCATCGGCGACCAAGGCGGCCGGTCGATGACCCACGCCGAGCTGGTCCGCGCGCGCTTCGGCTTCGACGGCGGCGAGCTCATCGGCCACGGCCGCGTCCAGCCCGAAGGCGGCAGCGGCTCCTACGCCGAGGGGCCCGTCTTCTGGGAGGTGTGCGTAGCCGGCGCCGAGGTGGAGGTCGACACCGAGACCGGCGTCATCACCGTGCTGC